>JBGPFL010000427.1:0-5175 GCA_041483295.1 Blastocatellia bacterium
AGCTCATTGATGTGAAGCCCGACATCCTTCGAACCTGTGAACGCAATGAAACGCGTGCGCGGATTGCCGACCAGGTAATCGCCGATCTGGCCTCCGCTGCCCGGCAAATAATTCACGACCCCGGGGGGAAAGGAGGCTTCCTCGAGCAGTTCGACGAACTTCGCCGCCACGACCGGGCTATCGCTCGAGGGCTTGAGCACTACGGTGTTGCCCGAAACGACCGACGCCATTGTCATGCCGGCCGTGATAGCCAACGGAAAATTCCACGGCGGGATCACTACGCCTACGCCGAGCGGCAAGTAGTAAAGCTCGTTCTGTTCCCCGGGCAATGGCGTAAGGAGCTGTTCCCGACTGCAGCGAATCATCTCTCGCGCGTAGAACTCACAGAAGTCTATGGTCTCGGCAACGTCTCCATCTGCTTCCGCCCACGACTTGCCGACTTCGAGGGTGATCCATGCGCTGAACTCAGCTTTGCGCTCGCGAAGAAGCGAGGCGGCCTTGAGCAGGTATCTGGCGCGGATTTCGGGTGCGACGTTCTTCCACTCGTGAAAGGCGGCAGTTGCTTCTTCGAGGGCCTTATCGGCGAGGTCACCGTTGGCTTTGTGGACGAGTCCGACAACTTCCTCGTAGTCCGAAGGGTTGGGTGAAGCGAGCAGGTCACCCGTCGTATATCGCTTGCCTCCGACGATCAGAGGGTATTCCCGGCCGAACTGCGATTCGACGTTAGAGATGGCCTCGCGCATTTGCGCGGCGTTTTGTTCGGTCGAGAAGTCCGTGAAGGGTTCATTCTGAAATGGCGGAAGCATGTTTGTGTCCTTTCATCACTCTGTTATTGCCTTGTCATTGGAGCGAGGAGCGAGATCAAACTTATCAATGACCCTCAGGCGCGTCAACCAGACGCCGACTGAAAGTCGCCAGAATTCCCGGTCTTTGCTAAGATTGGCCCTGTAGCCTAACAGCTGCCGACCGGGGAGAGATTGAAACGTGGGTATAACAAGACTTTGGGCCAGGCGATGCATCGTCGGTCTTCTCTTACTTGGTGCAACCGCTTTGGCGTCGCTCCCCCGAGTACCAGCCGCGAGCGTTCCATCGTCCGACTCCCTATCTCCCAAAGAGCGCGTTAAGGCATTCGAAGAGGTCTGGCGAACCATAGACGAGAAGTACTACGACCCGCACTTCAACGGCGTGAACTGGAATGGTATGCACGATCGCTACCGGCCTCTCGTCGATCGAGTCGAAGGCGATGACGAGTTTTACGCATTGCTCAAGCAGATGGTGGGCGAACTCCACGACGCGCATACCCGCTTTCATACGCCACGCGAACGACACGAGCGTAAGAAACAACAAACAGTCACGGCTGGTGTTGGAATCTTCGAAGTAGAAGGGCGTCCCGCTATCGTCGCCGTTGATCCCAACTCGCAAGCGGCCCGCCAGGGTGTCGAAGCCGGTATGATTGTGCGGTCAATCGGGGATATGCCGGTCGCCGACTGGCTCGCCGCCAACACAAATCGCGTCGAAGGCTCTTCTTCAGAACGAGCAACCCGCCTTCGCCTTTATTACAGGATCATCGACGGCGAGCCCGGAAGCAGTTTCAAGGTGGGACTGGCGCGCGCGGATGGCACTTCGTTAGAAGTTACGCTCGTTCGACGCATCATGTCCGAGGCGCCTGCGGCGGCCTGGCGGCGCCTTGCCTCCGGGATCGGCTACATAAAGCTGAATGTGTGGGAGTCTCCGATCCATAAGGAGTTCAAGCGCGCTCTCGAGCGCCTAAAGGACACGCCGGGTTTGATAATAGATCTTCGCGGCAATCCGGGCGGCGAGGTGGATGAGGTCCTCAAAATCGCGGTGCACTTCTTCTCAAAGCGGATATCCTTTGGCAAGTTCGTCTCCAGGTCCGGCAAGTCGCTGCAGCTCTTCGCTGGTGAGGACGGGGAGGACGAGGTTTATCACGGCGTGGTTGCGATTCTGGTCAACGAGAGCTCGGGCAGCGGATCGGAGATGTTTGCGGGCGTGCTTCAGGAGAACGGCCGCGCAGTGGTGGTTGGCCGCCAGAGCTGCGGCTGCCTGTTGGGAATCGCAAAGTTCAGAGAGGTGGAGGGCGGAGGTGAGCTGGCAGTTAGCGAGCTGGCCTATCTGTCGCCTAAGGGCCGAAGGCTTGAAGGCAGGGGCGTGATCCCTGATGAACCCGTCGGGCTCACGATTGCCGACCTTCAACACCACCGCGACGCGGCCCTGGAGACCGCGGAGAACGCTCTCAGAACGCCAACGGTGAAGACTTCAACTGTCGCACGATGAATGGCTTGATGCGTGATCCGTGATGCGCACCACGCATCACGGAGACTCCTCGGGATCAATGACGGCTCGACTTCTCCATAGCTTTAGCCTTTGGCAGACTCACCAGGTTGGCTATTAACCTGTACGCTCCCGGCACACCAACAGGCAGTTGCCGGAACCACGCATACCCGGTGTAGACGTAAAGTCCCTTGCCATACTCTGCTATTAGCTCGCCGCCCTTCTTGTCCTCTTCCCCCGGGTCGTGACTGGCCATCAACGGTTTGAATCGCGGGTCCCATTCACTGAAGAAATACGTTCCTCGCTCCTGCACCCAACCTTCAAAGTCGCGGTCCGTAATCTTATTCGGAAAATTGAAAAGGGGGTGCGACGGCTCGAGCAGAGTTACGGCCGCGTTTTCATCCGTCACGCGATCCGGCGTCCGCTTCATCTTCACCGGGTATGGAGTGAAGTTCCCTTCGGCGATCTCGTTCTTGTTGTACTGTACGATCAACGTCCCGCCCTTGTTAACGTATTCGAGCAGCCGCCCGTTGTTGGCTAAGACGTCGGGTCGCACTTCGTAGATTCGAATGCCGGTGACGATGCAGTCGTATGCGCTCAAATCCCCTGCTGCCAGTTCGCGTGAATCGATCACCTTCACACTAAGGCCGAGCCGCTTCAACGCATTCGCGAAGTCGTCGCCCGCCCCTTCGATGTAACCGACTTTCAGCCCCGGCGCGACCCTGACATCGATCACCTGGGTCTGCACGAGCGGCGCCCGATAGACGAATCGCGGTTCGGTGTGGGGATAAGAAACAACTTGATAGCCGGTGTTGTAGTCTCGGCCCGCGACCTGTGCAACCGCAGCCGACCTCGAGAAGCCCGTTGGACGCTTGAGTCTGAAGTTCAGCGTAGCTCGTTCGCCTTGTCGCCCCAGTTCAAACGCTGTTTGCGGCGCGCTCACGCCGGACGGCGCCTGCCTGTCGATCTTCACCGTTCCACGAACGGCGGCTTTGGAGTTGTTAGTAACCGACACATTGACTTCCTGTTCGCTCGAGTCGCCGGAGGCCGGGTAGATCAACAAGCCCGGAGAGACATTCAGGGAAACCGCGGGCGCCACCTTCAACTCATGCCTCAACTCGCCCAGGGCTCTGTCGGCAAAGCGATACTGCGCAGGCTGAGTCACCACGACCTTCTCCCCGGCAAGCTCGAACTCCACTTGCGCGGCGACTACCGGAGGCGACAGCGGTTCGATTCCCGTGCCTACCTTCCCGGGCACGAACATGTCTTTGTTGCGAGGGTTCTTCAGCCAGTATGGCTCCGTGAATTCCGCATCGGAAGCGACCGTCACTTGAAAGTCGGTCTGTGCGACCAATCTGCCATCAGTCACCGCGCTTACCTGCTTTTTCTCGATCACCGACCAGTCGGGCGGGACCGATAACGCCACTTTGACTGGCGATGATACGGCGTTGGTGTACGAAAAGACGCTCACGTTGATAGTCTGGCCCGGCGTGACAACTTCGTCATCCGCGAGACAGTCGACTACAGTGCCTTCAGTCCTCACAAGAGCGTCGGAGAAATCCTTCTCCTTCTCTTTGAGCAGGAACTCTGTCTCATAAGCTGCATTCCCCTTGATGCCCAACGTCGGGAGCGACGCGCGAATGTCCCTCAGCCTTTTCAGCCCGCGCGCTATGATCGGACTAAGCAGCGCTGTTGAAAACGGGTTGTACTTCTCCTTTGCCTCATTGGCCGCGGTCTGGACCTCCGCAAGCTGAGGCTTCAACTGATCGGCCGCTGCTCCCGCGTACTCTGCTATTCCGGCGAGGCTGGTGTCGATTCCATCGAAGATGTCTTTCTCTTGTCTGGGCGCACCGAGGGAG
The DNA here is from genome assembly GCA_041483295.1 of Blastocatellia bacterium. Lineage (GTDB taxonomy): Bacteria > Acidobacteriota > Blastocatellia > UBA7656 > UBA7656 > DASYSA01. The sequence goes on from JBGPFL010000427.1 coordinate 4,152, forward strand.
CTATCGATGAGTTTGAGCCTTGAGAACTGCGGGCCTCGCCGTTCGATTGTGCCCTCGTTTTGTGTTCGATGCTGGCTGCGGCCTTGCATCGCCACTTCATAGTAGCTGCGTCCGAGAAGCGGATCGAACTGGCCGGTATTGATCGAGAGCGTCAACTCGTGGTTTTGGTTCTGAGATCCATCGCGTTGTTGTTGCCGGTCTGATGAGCGCACATAGAGCTTCTTTGCTTTCCAGGGTCTGAGGCCCTCCGCGATCTGTTCCGGGAAACGCGCGGGGTCGGCTGCGGCTCGGTAGGCTTCCGGAGTGAGGAAGCCGGCGGTCTGATGATGTCCGTGGCCATCGCTCGGGGTGCCGGTGAATTGAGAAACGATTACGAGAGGACGAAAGGTGCGAATGACCCGAACCATGTCTGCGAGCACAGCCTCTCGGTCCCACTTCGCAAGCGTCTCTTCGCGTGACTTGCTGAATCCGAAGTCGAAGGCGCGGGTGAAGAACTGTATCGCGCCATCCAGCCTGCGCGCGGCGAGCAGTTCGTCGGTGCGAATGACGCCGAGCAGTTCATACAGCTCCGGGCCTAACAGATTCTGGCCGCCGTCACCTCTTGTGAGCGACAGGTAAGCGGTGCGGGCCTGACGTCCCTGCGCGAGATAAGCCAGCAGTCCGCTGTCTTCATCGTCAGGGTGGGCGCCGGTATGAAGCACGCTTGCAACGACGCCCAGTCGCCGGATCGCCTGGCCGAGTCCGATAGCTCCGCGCGCTTCTGCGGGCGGGGAGTCGCCGGTGACACGGCGAATCGCGGGCAGCCCACCCGTAGCAATAACGGCCAGCATAAGCGTGACTGCAAGAAGTCTGTTCCATGAGCGATAAGAGTTCACATCGGCCTCCTTAAGAGGTAATCACTGTGCGTCGGGGGTGCAATTAGAACTGGGACTAGTTCGATAATAACCCTGTAGGGGCGGGGCGCCCTGCCCCCCCCCACACTGCAAGGTTTTTTAATAATGGGCGGGCCCCGCGGCCCCCCCCC
>JBGPFL010000428.1:0-5169 GCA_041483295.1 Blastocatellia bacterium
CAGCGCTCAGTCGGCCAGGCTCGCGAGTCAACCCTCGTGCCCATGCGTGAGCTTGCCGTGCGCCGCGAGGAGTTCATCAAGTGGGCCGACGCCGCGCGGTCTCATTGGAACGATGATGCCTACCGTCTCGACCTGCGCGATCGAGTGGCGCACTCGGACCGCGGCGAGCCCTTCCCTGGCTGGGAGTACCTGCTGCCCCTGATCCGGCCGCTTGCCTCGACAGCGTTCGACTATTTCAAGGACGCGGTGTTGATAGTCGATGAGCCAGTCGAAATTGAGAAGCGGGCCGCGGACCTTTATCTCTATCTCCAGGACCGCTTTTCTCAAGCCATTGAAGCGGGCGAGCTGGCCCTCCCGCCGGACAGACTCTTTCTGGATGCCGAAGAGTTGCGAGGGCGTTTCGATGCGTTCCCCCGAGTGGAGCTTCGACTGCTGGGCCGCGAGGCGTCCGCAACTGACGAGTACTTCCAGATGGAAGGCAGCCAAGGCCTCCCGCCGGATCAATCGGACGAGTCCATCGAGTTTACCCGTCCAGGGCGGCGATCCGCTCCGCACCTGTTTCTGTTTCCGGTGAACGCCGGAACGCCGGATGTTCCCCTCGTCTCTCAATCTCCGCGGCGCTATCACGGCCGCGTCCAGGATCTGGCACGAGACCTGGGCCCCGGCTCGGGCAACGGGACGACGCTGCTTGCGATGCCGAGCCTTGGACTTGCCGAGCGAGTGGTCGAGATGCTTGGCGAGTACCAGGTCACCGCCAAACTCGCACCATCTCTTGTTGCATACGCGAAAGACTCAGGCGATCCCGGTCCGATCGCTCGCGTGGTGACCGTCGGCAGGCTGGCGAACGGCTTCACTCTGCCCGCGGGGGAACTGTCAGTTCTGATCGAGGCCGACATCTTCGGTGAAGTCGAGCGCGCCGTCCGCCAGCGCACAGGGGTCAGGCGGGCGCGGAAGCAACGCAAGGCTTCGGCGTTCCTCTCAGACCTCGGCGACCTGAAGGTCAACGACTATGTGGTGCACGTGGATCACGGCATCGGCCAATTCGGGGGCCTGATACAGATGGCCACGGCGGGGGGTCCGACCGGGAACGTGGCGGCGGGTCTGGAGCGAGCCGCCGCCGGCGTACGCGAGTTCATGCTCCTGACTTATGCCGAGAGTGCGAAGCTCTACGTGCCCGTCGAACGGCTCGACCTGGTGCAGCGTTTTTCGGCGGCCGAAGGCGCCAGGCCGCAACTCGACAGATTGGGCGGCGTCGGCTGGCAAAAAGCCAAGGCCCGAGCCAGACGGGCAATGCGCGACATGGCCGAGGAGTTGTTGAAGCTCTACGCCGAGCGACAACTCGTCGCCGGCCACCCATATGGCGCCGACACTCCCTGGCAGCATGAGTTCGAAGACGCGTTTGAATATCAACTCACCCCTGACCAGGAGGCGGCCATCGAGGACGTCAAGGCCGGCATGGAGAATCCCCAACCCATGGACCGCCTGATCGTCGGCGACGTCGGTTACGGCAAGACGGAAGTGGCCATGAGAGCCGCTTTCAAGGCGGTGATGGAAGGCAAGCAGACCGCCGTGCTCGCGCCCACCACCGTGCTCGTCTTCCAGCACTACAAGACCCTTCAGAAGCGTTTCAGCGCCTTCCCAGCTCGCATCGAGATGCTCTCGCGCTTTCGAACCGCGAAAGAGCAGCGGCAGATCGTCAAGGCGCTCGAAGAGGGAACGGTAGACGTAGTAGTCGGCACTCACAGGCTGTTGTCAAAGGACATAAAGTTCAAGGACCTGGGCCTGCTGGTCGTCGACGAAGAACAACGCTTCGGCGTTGCGCACAAAGAGCGAATCAAGCAGATGCGCAAGAAGGTCGACGTGATTGCGATGTCGGCCACCCCGATACCGCGCACCTTGAACATGTCGCTTGCGGGACTGCGGGACATGTCGGTGATCGAGACCCCTCCACGGGACCGCCTCGCCATTCAGACTCACGTGGTGAAGTTCTCAGAAAGCGTGGTTCGTTCGGCGATCGAGCTCGAGCTTCAACGCAGCGGCCAGGCCTTCTTCGTGCACAACCGGGTCGAGACTATCTTCACGATCGCCGAGCTGATCGGCCGGCTGGCGCCAAACGCACGCATCGGCGTGGGGCACGGACAGATGTCCGAGAAAGATCTTGAATCGGTCATCCTCAAGTTCATCAACCACGAGCTGGACGTGCTGGTGTCGACTACCATCATCGAGAACGGTATCGATATACCGCTGGCAAACACCATCATAATCAACCGGGCGGATATGTACGGGCTGTCGCAGCTCTACCAGCTCCGCGGACGAGTGGGACGCTCGAACCGGCACGCATACGCATACCTGCTGATTCCGACCGAAGACGGCTTGACCGATATAGCGAAGCGGCGGCTTGCGGCGATCCGCGAGTTTTCAGACCTGGGCGCGGGCTTTCGGATCGCCGCCCTCGATTTGGAATTGCGCGGCGCGGGCAATCTCCTGGGAGGCCAGCAGTCGGGTCACATCGATGCGATCGGGTTCGATCTGTATACTCAGATGCTTCAACGCACGGTCGCGGAATTGAAGGGAGAAGCGCTTGAAGATGAGGTTTCGGCTGCGATCAACCTCGGCGTGGATATCCGCATTCCTGAAGAGTACATCTACGATGTGAGCCAGCGTCTGCGGACTTACAAACGAGTGTCGTCGGCCGAAAGCGAGGAAGAGCTGGCAGATGTCCGCTCCGAGATCGAAGACCGTTATGGGCCCATCCCGGAGACCGTCGACAATCTTTTCCAGTATGCGCGCTTGCGCCGTGAAGCGTCGCGCCTGGGAGTCGTTTCAATCGATCGGGAAGGCGACCGCCTCGCCGTAAAGTTCAGCGAAAAGGCCGGCATCGATCCGGACAAACTGATAGCTCTGGTGTCGGAAGGCGGTGCGAGCTTCGCTCCGAGCGGGGTGTTGAAGCTTCGCTTAGCTTCCGGGGAGGACGCGGAGGTCGTTGCTGAAGTGCGGGGGATGCTGACGCGCCTTCGCTGAGGTGGCCGCGCTTGCGACGCACTGTCCGAGAGCGCTATAGAATGACCGAGAAGGTGCGAGTTGACAGGAAACCGACCTGGCAGGATGCGAAAGAACCGGTTTATGCCACGAAGATACGAAAACACAAAGCCGCACCAAATCAGTTGGTGTATCGCTTTACATTCTTCGTGCCGCTTTGTGTCTTGGTGTCTTAGTGGCAAGGCGGCGGTTGTTCGGCGGCCTGCAGGATTGATGCTCGTGTTCTGTTTGGCCGCTGGGGTGCTTGCCTGCCGTGGGAGTGATCGCTCGCCCGTGATCGCCACCGTCAATGGCCGAGATATCCATCGCGATCAATTCGAGCGCTTTCTCTCGCTCAAGATGGGGGAATTCACCTCGGGCGAAAGTCCTGAGACGCTGCGCAGCCAGATGCTCGACGAGTACATACGTCGCCGGCTGGTGCTCGACCAGGCTGCGCGCTCCGGGATCACGGTAAGCGAAGCGGAAATAGATCAGGCCGCGCGTGACGACACTCAACTCAGGTCGACCGCTTCCACTCCGGAGGCGCGCGAAGAGGTGATCGACGATCTGGTGATCGAGAAGTTCTATCGTCAGGTAGTGCTCCGCGATGTGCGGGTTGCGCCTGCGGAGATTCAGCGCTACCTGGATGAGAACCAGTCCCGGCTGACCGAGCGAGCCGGGTTCTACGTACGCGAAATCCGGGTCCAATCACGCGAGGAGGCTGAGCGTCTGCACCGCGAAGTGACCGAGGGCCGGCGAGAATATGCCTCGGCCGCGAGGCTCCAGTCCGACGCGCCCAATGCGGAACAGGGCGGGCTGGCCAGATACGACGAAGGGCAGCTCCCGGCCGTCCTCGAAAAGGCGATCAGGGTTCTTCAGCCAGGCGAGGTCAGCCCGGTCATTCAGTCGAGTTTCGGCTTTCACATATTCAAGCTCGAGAGGCGCGTCGAAGCACATCCGCTCGACCCCCGGCGTTCGCAGGTCAACGAACGCCGCGCGCAATTGGCCGAGGAATTGATAGCCCGCAAGAACCAGCAACTCGTCGACGAGGCGCTTGAACGCCTCGCCTCGTCCGCGGCTATCAGGATAAACGACCCGGCTCTGGGCTTCACTTACACTGGCGCCTTAAGGCACAACTAAGTTAACGTATGGGTAATGAACGATGTATTAACTCGGATGATGGGTGCAAGTCCGGTCACCTGTCGTCGTTCCTAGTTCATCGTGGAACAATTCGCATGAGAGGATGTGCCTATGAAGTTCTTCGCTACAATTGTAGGGATCGCGTTGATGACGCTGGGCACTGTGGCCCGCGCCCAGGAGCCTGAACTGGTTAACGAGATCGTAGCCCGTGTAAACAACGACATTATCACTCGCGCCGATTATCTGAACGCCCTCGAGGATTTTAAGGCCGAGATGGTGCGCCAGTTACAACAGGCCGGCAAGAGCGCCGCTGAGATCAACGCCGAGTTCGAAAAGTTGAAGGGAACCGTGCTCGACATCCTGATCGAAGATCTGCTCCTGGAGCAGAAGGCCAAAGAGCTCAGCATCGACGTCGAAGCCGAAGTCAATCAGCAGATGGGTGAAATCGCAAAAGCCAATAACTTTCAGAATGTCTTGAAATTTGAAGAGGCCCTGAAACAACAGGGTATTGATCCGGACGGGGCGCGCTCGTCGTTGCGCAAGAAACTGCTCCAGCAGTATGTAGTCCAGCGCGAAGTCCTGCAACCCATCTATCAGAGCGTGGGCGAAAAGGACAAGCGCGAGTTCTATGATAAGCACAAGGACGACTTCACGGATCCGGGCGACACTACGCTCTCGGAGATCTTCCTTCCACTTGAAGGGCGCACGGCTTCCGAGGTCGAGCAGCGCGCCCGGCGCCTCGTTGCGGAGTTGAGGGCAGGCTCGGACTTCGTTGAAGCGGTCAAGAACAACTCCCCTGCCAACAGGGCAACTCGCGCGCAAAACGGAAAGATGGGCACCTTCAAAGCGGGCGAGATCAAGGAAGATGTCGCGGCGGCAATCTCGTCTCTCAAGGTCGGAGAAGTGACCGAACCGATCAGACTCCAAGACGGCTTTCAAATCGTTCGAGTGGATGCACGCAAGGGAGCCGTCCTGCGCGGTTATCAAGATGCCGAGGTTCAACAAGTGTTA
>JBGPFL010000429.1:0-5166 GCA_041483295.1 Blastocatellia bacterium
CACTCCTTCTCGCATAGTAACCGGCGGTATGCTGACCCTGGGCACGCTGTCGCCAGATGAATACACTCTGGAAGTGTCAGTCAGAGATAAGCTGGTGAAGAAAGATAGCCGCGCCATCGTACGTCAGGAGATAGACTTCTGGATAGAGTAGAGACTAGTGGGCTGTAACAGCGAATTCGCTTGTCGGTTCCCATTAACACCCAACTTCAGTTGGGTGTGGTGGCTATAGCGCGGATCGTAACCGTTTTAACGGTTTGTCTCCCTTCGTGGAGGGAGCGAAACTGTTGAAACAGTTCGGAGTTCGCAGCTCGCCCATGTCACCCCTCTGAAGAGGGGTGTTAATGAGAAGGAGTCGCATCAAAAGCACTGCGGCTCGATTCTGTATTTGGCAGCCGACAACACACCATCCTGGAGGCGCTATGAAAGCACAATCACGCGTTGCTGTTTTGGTTTTCGCGATACTGCTCGCCTTTTCGACAAGCGTCAGGCCGCAGGATAAGAAGAAAGACGAGAGCAAGACACCCGGCCAGGAAGTGCTGAAACTCAAAGCCGAGCTCATCCAGATCGACGCCGTCGTAACAGACCGCAACAACAAGCCGGTCAGCGGACTCAAGCGGGAAGACTTCGAGCTGTACGATAACAACAAGGCTCAGGTCATATCGCACTTCTCATTCGAACAGAGCGCCAGCAAGTCGTTGCGCATCGCTGAGGATACCGAGACGCCGCGCTCCCTGCCTCGGGCCATAACCGCAACCGAGCTCAAACGAGTGATCGCCTTTGTAGTCGACACGTTGCACATGAAGCCCGAGAACGTGTACAGGTCTCGCAAGACAATACAGGACTTCATCGACAAGAAGATGGAGCCGGGCGACCTGGTGTTGATAGTGGCGACCGGAGGCGGCTCAGGCGTCTTCCAGCAGTTCACATCCGACCAGCGCATACTTCGCGCCGCGGTCGACCGATTGCGGCCTTTCATTTTCAGTAACGACACCACGCCCTATCGAAGCTTCGACAGGATGTTGGGTTCAACGCCGTCGATGGGGGGAATGCGCGGTGGGGCACGTGGGGGACCCGCTGCGATGGGCGGCGGCAGGCCGACTCTTATAGACGAGGATCCCCTGGAAACCGGCGATGCTCGAGCGACGCTGGGCACGCTCAATAGCCTGATATCCGCGATGAGCACGCTGCCGGGCCGTAAGCTCAGCGTCTTCATCTCAGAAGGACTCAGGATATTCCACACTCGCACCTCCTCGAATCTGGACGAGACAATCGCTCGGGCGGCGCGCGCCAACGTCGTCTTCTACTCGATAGACCCGAGAGGCCTGGACTCGCTAAGCATGAATGCGAGTGACGACCCGGGCGACCAGGATGTCGGAGATTTTCTCAGCCAGAAGCGGGATGACTTCTCTGAGTCACAAGACAGTTTGAATGCGCTCGCGGTGGACACCGGCGGGAAGTTCCTGCGCAACAGCAACGACATCAAACACCTGCTGAACACTCTCATGGAGGAGAACTCCGAATACTACCTGCTCGGTTTTCAGCCTGAGGATGACAAGTGGGACGGGAAGTTTCACAAGATCAAGGTGGCAGTCCGCAATCGCCCGGACCTTACCGTCATAACGCGGAAGGGCTATCTGGCAAGAACGGAAAAGCGAAGGGTCTACTCCGATCCAAAGGTTGCCGAGATGGTAGAAGCGATAAATTCGCCGCTGGTGCGCCGGGACATCGATCTGAAGTTGACGCCTTTCTATAGAGACAACGACAAGGGGGAGCCGACCCTTTTGTCGATGGTTCACATAGACGCGTCCCGGTTGAACTTCAAAGAGGTTGATGGCCGGTTCGCGACGACGCTTGATGTGGTCGGCTTCGTTGTTGGCCCCAACGGCGCATCGATCGACCGATTCAGCAACATTGTCACTCTCAACCTCAAACCGGAAACCTACCAGGAGTTACTCAAGCACGGAATACTCTCGACTCGGGTAACCGTAGTTAAGCCCGGAATCTATCAGGTCAGAGTGTTGGTGCGAGAGGCGGGCTCGGGCCTGATTGGAACGGCGAATAACTACGTCGAGGTCCCGGGTATGAAGGGAGGCCACCTGGCCATGAGCAGCATATTCCTGGATGCGCGATACGACCAGCAATGGAACAAGGCTGAGAACGTGGGCGCGACTGAGACGCTGGCGCAACGCCGCTACCACCGCGGAGGGCAGTTCACTTATGTCTTCATCGTCTACAACGCGAAGGTCGAGGCGAAGAGCAGCCAACCCCAGCTCGAAATAAGAACCAGAGTCTTGAAGGACGGAGCGATCGTTTTCGATGGCAACTATCGGCCGGCTGATATCTCCGAAGGCAGCACTCCTTCCCGCACAATAACCGGGGGCATGCTGACGCTGGGCACCCTGGCGCCAGATGAGTACACACTGGAGATCTCAGTCAGAGACAAGCTGGTGAAGAAAGATAGCCGCGCCATAGCGCGTCAGGAGATAGAATTCTGGGTCGAGTAGATACGGAAAAAGCGCGGTCGGTACGTTGGAGTTCACGGTCACAGATAAGCTGGTGAAGAAAGACTGCAGCGCTATCGCGCGGCCCTTATAGAACAGTGATGGAAAGCACCGGGGATCTATCTATATCTGGACCTGATAAAGAAATGTCTAATCGATTTGATCTATGCCGACGTCGAGGAAAGGCCAATTGACTGGACCGGCATTTGTTGGCACCGCGGTTAGCTGATTACTTATTCTTTGACGCACGCGGGCGTAGGGATCAACGCACGGTCCGATACCTGAGTACCCCTACCAACCTCGTCGGCATGTCGGTCTTGATTGCATCGACTCCAAGCGCAGCCATGGCGCCGGCGATCTCAGGCGAGTCGAGCGTCCACACCCACACCTCGACCCCCGCTTTGTGCGCTTGCTCGACTATCTCGATCGAGAGCTTCCTGTAAGATACCGATATCGAGTGCGGCTTGAACTCGAGCACTCGCTCGAGTGAAACGTTGAACGGAACAGTTCCGTCATAGGCCGGGTTGATGTGCAGTTTGAGGCCGGGCCCAAGCTCGTCGCGAAGTTTCTGCGCGGTCTTCAGGTCGGGCGCCTCGAGCACGACGCGGTCGAGGACTGCGTAGCGTTTCAAGATCCGAGCTGTCTTGTCTACCAACTCGTCGAACTTCGCGCAGCGTTTGAGCTCGATGTTCAAAATCCCCGTCCTGACGTTCGCCAGAAGGTCTTCGAGGGCGGGCACCCGGCGGCCGCCGTGGTCTTCGCCAACGGGAACGAGCGTCCCTGCACTCAACTCGGCATAAGTCATATCCGAGATCAAACGCGTTTGCTGTGCGGGGGCCAGGCCTTCGACACGCCCGAAGCGGTCGTCGTGGTAGACCACCACCACTCCATCGCGCGTCAAGCGGATGTCGGTCTCGATGCCGGCGGCGCCGATCCTGGCGGCGCGTTGAAAGGCTTCGATCGTATTCTCTGTCGACTCCTTTGCGCCGCCCCGATGGGCAATGACCAGCGTGGTAAGAGGCGCTCCATTCGACGTTCTGACAGAACCTAGCTGGCCGGCAGCCGCGCCAACCAGGAATGCGAGCAGAAGCGCCGTTGCAATGCTGCGAGTAAAAGCACGAGTTATCCGAACACAAGTCCTCATGGGCTTCCCCTCCCTAGCCGCCATTCAGCCGGCGGCATCGAAGTATTTCCTGAGCCGGTCGTATGTCGTCGCGAGGTCTTCGGGCAGCACTCGCGTTTCACCGATTGTCGATACAAAGTTTGCGTCGCCCGCCCAGCGAGGGACGACATGGAGATGGATGTGATCGGCCACACCCGCGCCCGCGTTTCGCCCGAGGTTCATCCCGATGTTGAACCCATCCGGACGGTACTCCGCTTCCAACGCCGCCTGCGCCTCCTTAGTCAGGGCCATCATCTCGGTGGTGACAGGCTCGCCTACCGAGGCCAGAGAGGCGGTATGCTCATACGGAACGATCATCAGGTGCCCGCTTGTGTACGGGAACAGGTTGAGGATCACGAAGTTTAGCGAGGAGCGATGGATGATTAAGTTCTCGCGGTCGGACCCTTGTTGCTGGACGCGGCAAAAAACGCACCCGCCATCGCTATGGGAGGATGCGACGTACTTGTAGCGCCAGGGGCTCCAGATGTATTCCATTATTAGTCATTAGTCACTTGTCATTTGGTCAGTTGTCCGTTGTCAGTTGGCGATCATCGACCTTGAGAATCAATTGGCAAGTGACGACTGACAACTGACCACGGACAACTGACCAAAGCAAAACGGATGCGAACGAACAGGCGCGGCACTTTCGCCGAGCGCATTCGTGCGCATCCGTCGTCGTTACCAGGCGATCTACTCTTCGCGCTTACCTGGTGCACCACCGAGCAAGTTGGCTATGTCGCCCAGCGTAGCCATCCCGCCTCCGGTCTCCTGGTAATGGCGAACATCTTCAGGATCGTTCTCCTTACCGACCGCGCGAGCGGACAGGCCGATCTTCTTCTGGCCCGGGTCCAGCTTTAGTATCTTGAACGGAAGCACCTGCCCGATCTTGACTGCGTCTTCAGGCTTTTCGACTCTGTCGTCGCTCAACTCGGAGACATGGCAGAGTCCCTCGATACCCTCTTCAATCTCCACGAAGGCGCCGAAGTTGGCAAACCTGACAACCTTGCCCTTAATGGTATCGCCCAGTTTGTGAGTCTCGAAGAAGCGATCCCATGCATTGGGCTCGAGGTCTTTGATCGAGAGGCTCAAGCGGCGATTGTCGACGTCGATATTGGTGATGACTGCGTCGACCTGCTGGCCTTTTTTCAAGACGTCCGAAGGATGCTTGACTCGCTTGGTCCAGGAGATATCCGAGACGTGAACGAGACCGTCGATCCCATCCTCGATCTCGACGAAGGCGCCGAAGTCCGTAAGCGACCGGACCTTGCCGCTGACTCGCGACCCGGCGTGGTAGCGTGCGGGCAGCGTCTCCCAGGGATCTTCGCTGATCTGCTTGATGCCGAGACTGATTCGCCTGTTGTGTGAATCGACGTCGAGCACTACCGCTTCGACTTCCTGTCCTATTGAGAGCAGCTTCGACGGGTGTTTCAACCTCTTGGACCAGGTCATCTCGGTTACGTGGACCAGCCCCTCGACCCCGGCTTCAATTTCGATGAAGGCGCC
>JBGPFL010000430.1:0-5157 GCA_041483295.1 Blastocatellia bacterium
AATAAACTGGCTTTGGTTGGGTTGTACCTCGGCCGCGCGCCTGCGTAGTGGTCGCTTCATAACTTTCGCATGGGGATAAAGGACCTGGCCGGCTTCGTTTACTCTTTTTTCGCCGGCTCCCACTCCCACCACACCCCGGTTCTGGAGCTTAGCGACGAACTCGGCAAGGGCAAGGGCCGCTTCGATGCGTCGCTGCGTTACTACAAACAGATGGAAGACGGGATCGTGGAAGCGGTGCTCGAGGCGAACTCGAAACTGGCCCCGGCGAAGATAGGGACCGGGTCGGTCCAGCTTGAAGCCTTCAATCGCAACCGCCAAACGAAACTCACGCCGAAGGCGAGCGATCGCGAGCTTGCCGTGTTGCGCCTCGACGATCCGGCCGGCAAGCCCATTGCTATCCTTGTGAACTTTACGGCTCACCCGACGATGATCAGCGCGATGACGCTGAAGTTTTCGGCCGACTACGTCGGCGCGATGAAGGAGATGGTCCAAAAGGAGATTGGCGCACCCGTGATCTTCATGCAAGGGGCAGCGGGCGATCAGTCGGTCAACGAAGGTCCGAACAAAGGCTACCAGGCGTTTGGGCAGGCGCTTGCGCGCGAGGTGTTGAAGGTTGCAGCCGGAATGGCAACCCAAGAAGTTGTCCACCCCTCGATTGAAGTCAAAGAAGACCGGTTCAAGTTCACTTCGCGCGTCGATCTGAGTAACCCGCTGGTGCGCGCCGCATATGAGAAGGCCTTCTTCCCGGAGCTGATTCCGAACTTCATAGATGAATACGCGGACGGCGTTCGTCCCAGGTTGACCGTGGCGCTGCTCAACGGCGAGATCGCGCTGGTCGGCGTGTCGGGGGAGTTCTTCAGCAACCACTCGATTCGCTTGAAGGAGCGGGCGCGGGTGAAGCAGTTGTTCTTCTTTGGCTACTCTAACGGTTACCATCAATACTTCCCGACCATCGAAGCGGTCGCCGAGGGAGGCTACGGTGCGGACAATGCGGTGTCGCCGGTCGCAGTCGGAGCGGGTGAGCAGATGATGGACACCGCGCTGATCTGGATATACCAGATGTTGGGAAAGATAAATAAGTGACCCAACAGACACCCCACCGGGAGCCGCCCCTTGAGCTTGACCCGCTGTAACGCAGCCCGATAGCCTTACCCCGTGGTGCAACCGCACAACTTGATTCTTACCTCATTCGGTAAAATCAGCTTCGTTCATGCATCTCCACGCTTCAAAAGCTCGTAATGGTTTCTTGGGCGGGTCAAGGAGAGGCGAGATCGGTCGGAACCCATTGAAACGCCGACAGAACCAGACAGTTGAACTCTGACTCATTATTTTGAGGCAAAATTTGTATGGTTGCTCAAGATAATACTTGACACGAATATTCACCCGTAATAGCATGGCGTGGCTCGCAATTTCTACTTTCGAACCAAGGGTTTGTTACTACCTGCAAGGAGATTTAGGATCAATGACGCGCACAAAACTCGCTCTCGCTCTGGTTGTCTCACTGGTCGGATTCGTTTGCCTTACGCTGGGCACTTCTACCGGAAGCGCTGATTCAAAGGGTAAGAAGGAAGTTACCTTCAGCCGGGACGTTGCTCCAATCTTGTTCAATACCTGCGCTGAATGCCATCGTCCAAATGACATAGCGCCTATGTCACTGTTGAGTTACAAGGAGGCGAGACCCTGGGCTCGATCGATCAAAGAGAAGGTCGTAACCCGCGAGATGCCGCCGTGGAGCCCCGACCCCGCGTACGGCGAGTTCTCGAATGAGCACCGGTTGACCCAGCAGCAGATAGACACCGTGGTGGCCTGGGTCGATCAGGGAGCAAAAGAAGGAAACGCCAGGGACCTTCCTCCGTTGCCTGAGGTCGCGAAGGGCGGATGGGAGATCGGCAAACCTGATGTCGTGTTCACGATGGGCGAGGAATACTCTGTAGAACCGAACGCGCCCGACAACTATATCAATTTCTTCATCCCGACCAACTTCAAAGAGGACAAGTGGATTCAGGCTGCTGAGATTCAGCCTGGCAACCGCAAGGTCGTCCATCACGTCATTGCCTTCATTCAGACTCCCCAGATGATGGCCAGGCGCGGTGAGAACCCCGGACGCCGATCAACGGCTTCATCAGTGATGTATATGGACGGAAGTTTGAAGCGGGTCAAGATGGACGCCCCGGTCACTGATGACGGCTGTACATCACAGGGGGCAAGCCGGCGGGCCGGCGCCGGCGGCGAGGGGGAGCTGGAAGGGTCGCTATTGGCGGGTTATGCTCCTGGGAAGCAGGTCGACATGTGGCCGGCGGGCACGGCCAAGAAGGTTCCCGCCGGAGCGACGATCATGTTCCAGATCCACTACTCGGCCTTCCGCGGCGCACTCAAGGAGGCACAGAAGGACCGCACTAAGATCGGCTTGATCTTTGCCAAGGAGCCTCCCGATAAGGTGATCCTGACGGCCGGAGCGGCCAATCTGAGTTTCAAGATTCCGGCGGGCGCGGAGAGCCACGAGGTTACCGCTTGCCAAACGCTTCCAGCCGACGTCCAGGTGTCGAGCTACATGCCGCACATGCATCTTCGCGGCAAGGATATGAAGTACGAGGCGGTCTATCCCGATGGGCGGCGCGAGACTCTGCTCTGGGTGCCCAAGTTCAGCTTCAACTGGCAGGCGATGTACTACCTCAAGAAGCCGCTCACCCTGCCCAAGGGCACGAAGCTGATCGTAACGGCTCACTTCGACAACTCAGCAAAGAACAAGTACAATCCCGATTCTAAGAAGGACGTTCGGTGGGGTGACCCAACCTATGACGAAATGATGATCGGGTGGATGGATCTGCTCTTACCAAATCCAGCCAAGCCCGACACGGCCGCGAAGGCGGCTGGGGGGAAATAGTGAAATAGAGACGTAGACCTCTACAGACGGAAGGGAGTAACTATCGTGAAGAAGTCGCTGACAACCATCGTCGTTGTAGCATTCCTGGGAGCGTGTTGTTTCAGTCTGCTTCCAACCAGTAGTGCAAGCACTTCAAAGAAGGGCGCTACTTTTAGCAAGGATGTGGCGCCGATCTTCTTCAAGAACTGCGCCGAGTGTCATCGCCCGGGCGAGTCAGCTCCGATGTCGCTGTTGAGCTACAAAGATGCGCGTCCATGGGCACGGTCGATCAAGGAGAAAGTCGCAACCCGCGAGATGCCCCCCTGGCATGCGGATCCGCATTTCGGAGAGTTCTCGAACGACCGGCGGTTGAAGCAGTCGGAGATTGATACCGTCGTCTCATGGGTTGACGCGGGCGCGCCCGAAGGCAACCCCGGGGACCTGCCTCCGGCGCCGAAGTTCGTCGAGGGATGGACCATCGGCAAACCCGATGTCGTGCTCACGATGCCTGAAGAGTTCACCCTTGCGGCGTCAGGACCCGATGAATACCAGTACTTCGAGGTCCCGACGAACTTCACCGAAGACAAGTACGTTCAGTTTGCCGAAGCCCGGCCGGGCAATCGAAAGATCGTTCATCACATCATCGCCTTCATTCAGCCGCCGCCCAAAGGCGGCCAGCCTCAACGCAAAGCGACTAAAGAGGAGATCGAGAAGTACCGCGAGCAGATGGAGAAGGATTCGATCTTTTATCGCGATGGCTTCTTGATGCGAATGAAGTCGGATGTCCCGGTCTATGATGATGGATGCGCGCTTCCAAGCGGCGGTTCCGGGCTGCGCCGGGACGGCACGGGCCAGGATTCGTTGGGCGACCTCATCGCAGGGTTCGCGCCGGGCATGAACGCTACGTTCCTCGCGCCCGGAACGGTCAAACGCATTCCCGCCGGGTCGAAGATGATTCTGCAGTTGCACTACTCGAAGACGGCGGGCAAGGTCGAGAAAGATCGATCGATGGTCGGCTTGATCTTTGCCAAAGAACTGGCCGACAAAAACGTCTACACCTATCCGATTTCGAACAACTACTTCAAGGTTCCGCCCGGCGCTGAGCATCACCGGGTAACGGCCTGCTGGACCACCAAGGATGACATACACCTGATCACCATGATGCCGCACATGCACCTGCGTGGGTCGGCAATGGAGTTCAAAGCCTTTTATCCCGATGGCCGCTCGGAAGTGCTCTTGAACGTGCCGAACTACAGCTTCTCGTGGCAGACCGTTTACTACAGCAAGCAGCCTCTGGCCATTCCAAAGGGAACCAGGATCGTAGTCACGGCCTACTTCGACAACTCGGCCAGGAACAAGTACAACCCCGACCCGGCTCAGGCAGTCCGATTCGGCGAGCCAACCTACGACGATATGATGATAGGCTGGGTCAACTACACCGTCGACAACCAGCACCTCAGAACGGTCGAGGCGCTGAGCAATGGTGGACCGGCCAAACAGTGAGTGGCCGACTGGTCGCGCTCCGGTTGGGAGTCGGCCATCGGGCGATGGAGGGGTAGAGGTCCAAACCGAGAAGCCAGCGAAGTGAACTCACGAGTCGCCGGCCGCGGGCAGAGGATGCTTGGGGCCGGCGATTTGGTTTCTGGGAATTGCGAAGAAAGGAATTGCGAAATTCGAATTGCGACGAATTGCGAATTTGCTCCATCGGAATCAACTTGGAGATCTCCATTCGAAATCCGCAATCCACATTCCGCAATCCGCAATCACCAGATTTGCCTGTACAACCCTGCATCGCTATCTTGCTTCTTAGGAGCGCGCTTTCAGTGCGCCGGTGTGACAATCACCCAGACCAGGCAAGATAAGGAGTCACGCAAATGAAGAAACCTCTCGCGATTTCGATAGTCTTCACCTTCGTGTTAGCGCTCTGCTTCATCGCCGTGCCGTCAACCAGCGCGGGTGACGCGAAGAGCGCCAGGACGGCAACCTTCAGCAAGGACGTCGCTCCCATTTTCTTCAAGAACTGCGCGAGTTGCCACCGTCAAGGCGAGCTGGCCCCGATGTCGCTGCTGACCTACAAAGATGCTCGTCCCTGGGCCCGTTCGATCAAAGAGAAGGTCTTGACTCGCCAGATGCCGCCGTGGCACGCGGACCCTCAATACGGCCACTTCATCAACGATGCGCGGCTGGGACAGGAAGAGATCGATACGATTGCCGCCTGGGTGGACGGTGGGGCAAAAGAAGGGAATCCCAAAGATCTGCCGCCCGCGCCAGCTTTCGTCGCTGGATGGAAGCTC
>JBGPFL010000431.1:0-5155 GCA_041483295.1 Blastocatellia bacterium
CAGCATCCCGAAGGCGTGGGACGATGAGGCCGTCGCTGCCCTCGAAATGCCACTGGCCGACCCTCGCTATTCGCCGGTGCAGGTCAGTGCCGAGTACTACTACCGCATGCCCGTGCGGCCAATCTATAAGAGCTATCCGGTCTACGCGCCGGGCAAGGAGCCGCCGGGTTATCTGGACTGGCTCAAGCAGCAGGAGCCGGAGATCGTCTTCGATGCGGCCAAGCTGAAGACTGAGGCGGACTGGATTCGTGCGGGAGAACTCGTCTTCGACGCGCCGATCCTCTACGCGACTCTGTCACGGACGGCTACACGCGACCCGGAGCTCTACGAAAAGACCGGTATGCCGCTGGCCAGGGATAGCACGATGCCGTTTTTCCGCTATGTGATCAGGAAGAAAGGAGAGGTCGAGGTGGGAAGCTCTTCCTGCGCGCAGTGCCACACGCGGGTCATGCCTGACGGGACGGTTGTGAAGGGAGCCCAGGGTAACTTTCCGTCTGGCCGCTTCGCCAACTTCCTTTCACGCAGGCGAGCGGCTCAGGACAATGACCAGGGCAAGCAGGAACTGGCGCGGCTGCGCCGCGGGGAGCGCGTAACTTACGGTGCTCCGTGGATACAGCCGGACCCGGGGGGAGATTTTCTCAATTCCCTGGACGAGATCGTGGCTGCCAGGGAGGCGATTCCACCGGGAGTCATTTTTCGGGAAGGGACGAGTCTCCGGTATGCGCCGCAGGTGCCAGACCTGATCGGGGTGAAAGACCGGCGTTATCTGGATCACACCGGGCTGGTGCACCATCGCTCGATCGGAGACCTGATGCGATACGCGGCGCTCAATCAGGATACTCAAGTGCTTGCCCGCTACGGCGATTTCATCCCTGCCGGCTTCCAAGATCCGTCCGCGCAAGTCGCACGTCAGTCGCGCCACGGCGACGAGCAGCTTTATGCGCTGGCTCTGTACCTCTATGCGCTCGAGCCCCCGCCGAATCCGAACAAGTTTGATGCCCTGGCCCAGCGCGGACAGAAAGTGTTTCGGAGTGAAGGCTGCGCCGGATGCCACACGCCGCCACTTTACACCTGCAACAAACTGACGCCGGTCGAAGGATTCAAAGTGCCGGAGGAGCAGCGAAAGAAAGATGACATTCTGCCGATGTCTGTCGGCACCGATCCATCTCTCGCCCTGCGCACACGCCGTGGCACGGGTTATTACAAAGTGCCGTCCCTCAAAGGCGTCTGGTATCGCGGGCCGTTCGAGCACAACGGCTCAGTGGCGACGCTCGAAGACTGGTTTGATCCGCGCCGCGTGCGTGAGGATTATGTGCCGACCGGCTACAAACCTTACGGCGTGAAGACGCGGGCAGTGAAAGGGCATCCGTTCGGGCTTGATCTCTCAGCCGATGATCGGAGAGCGCTCATCGCGTTCCTCAAGACGCTGTGACTTGATATTGCGCCGGAGCCGCGCGCAGTAGATTGCTTATGGTTTCACCGATCCTGTGGGTAGACGCAGGGACCCTTAATCTTTATGAGCGCGCAAGCCAGACAGCTTTATGAGTTCGGCGCCTTCCGCCTCGATCCCGCGCAGCATCTCTTGCTGCGCGAGCGCGATATGGTGCCGCTTACCCCGAAGCTCTTCGAGACATTGCTTGCGCTGGTTGAGAACACCGGCCTTGTTGTCACCAAGGACGAGCTGATGAGTCGCGTTTGGCCGGATACCATTGTCGAAGAACGCAGCCTCTCGCAGAACATCTTTCTGCTTAGAAAAGCCCTCGGCGAGGACTCGAAGGGCCACGTCTACATTGAGACGATTCCAAAGGTGGGCTACAGATTCCTGCCAAGCGTCACACAAGCCGAGGATCAAGGTCGCGCTCTGATTATCGAAAAGCACGATCGGTTGCGAATCGTCTCCTCAGAAGAACAGATAATTGCCGAGTTCGAGTCCGAGGCGCCGCAAGCTTTCGAGAAGTCGATCGCAAGAATGAGCCGATTGACTGCGACGATTCGAGAACCGCGCCGGTCAACGTTGGTTGTTATGGCGTCGCTGGCAGTGGCCACGGCGACAATGTGCTACCTTTGGATCTCCGCTAAGACGAGTCGACCCGAAGGGGCGGTGAAAGTGAAGTCAATCGCCGTGCTGCCTTTCAAGCCGCTCGGCGCCGATACGAGCGACGAGTATCTCGGGTTAGGAATGGCCGACACCCTGATAACCCGGCTCAGCGGTCTCAGCCAGCTCGTCGTTCGGCCAACCAGCGCAATTCGCAGGTACACGGCTTCGGAGCAAGATGCGGTCGCAGCCGGCCGGGAGCAGAAGGTAGAGGCAGTCCTCGAAGGCAGCATTCAGAGATCGGACGACAAGATCAGGCTGACCGTTCGGCTTGTGAGCGTGCGGGACGGGGCACCGCTGTGGTCATACAAGTGCGACGAGCGATGCAAGGACATCTTCGCGGTGCAGGACTCGATATCCGAAAGAGTGGCCGAGGCGCTGACGCTGAAGCTGACCGGCGAAGAGCGGCGGCTGCTGACCAAACACTACACCGAGAACACCGAAGCATATCAGGTCTATCTGAAAGGGCGCTTCTTCTGGAATAAGCGGACAAGCGAAGGATTCAAGAAAGCCCTCGAGTACTTCAATCAAGCTGTAGAGAAAGACAAAAACTACGCACTGGCCTACGCGGGATTGGCCGACTGCTATCTGCTGCTCGCCGACTACGACTGGCTTCCGCCGCTGGAAACTTCTTCAAAAGCAAGAGCGGCGGCGACCAGGGCGCTCGAAATCGACGACACCCTGGCCGAAGCTCACACCTCGCTGGCCGACGTCACCAAATTCTATGATTGGGATTGGGCCGGCGCCGAACGAGAATACCGGCGCGCAATCGATCTGAACCCAAACTATATGACCGCTCACCAGTGGTACGCGGAGTTCTTGTCGGGGAGCGGCCGCTACGAAGAAGCCACTGCCGAGATCAAGCGAGCCGAGGAACTTGACCCGCTGTCGCTGGTGGTGAAATCCGCGGCCGCCTGGGTTCTCTTCTTTGCCCACGACTACGACCGGGCGATCGAACAATGCCGGAAGGTGATTGAGATGGATCCCAATTACGGTGAAGTTTATTCTCAACTCCGGCGGGCTTACGAGCAAAAGGGGATGTACGCCGAGGCAATGGCTGCAGATGAAAAGCTCAGGGCGATCAGGAGGCAACGCGCCGGGGAGAAGACCGAAACCCGGAACCCCGCTCCGATAGCCAGCGCCAAAGCCTACTGGAAGAGAATGCTGGAACTGACAAAGACAGACCTGGCCGGCGATAGGAAGGCGGCGCAGTTCCGAATGGCAGAAGTTCTTGCGCAGCTCGGAGAGAAGGATCAGGCATTCGAGCTGCTCGAAAAGGCCTTTCAAGAACGTTCATTCTGGATGCCGTATTTGAGAGTGCATCCCCATCTCGACCCGTTGCACTCTGACCCGCGTTTTCGGGACCTCGTTCGACGCGTCGGCCTGCCGGACTGATGCCGGTGAGTGACCCACAAACACCACTCTAACCTTCAGTCTCAAACCTCTAAACTTGTAATCAACTTCCGCAACCCGACCGTGACCTGCCCGGTTCCCTCGTCGGAGCCGGTGAGATCCCGTCCTCGATCGCATCAATTCGCAACTGTGGAGTCACGTGAACAAGAAATGGAAGAAATGTGAGAACTGTGTGAGGACTTTTGAAACCGTTTCGGGCTACCGTCTGCCTTCGTCGAGCAGGCAGACCAGGGACCGAATGAAGCGAACGAAGAAAACCAGGACAACCGAGACCATCGTTGAGAGAGACCAGGTTCTTGTGATCAAGAGGCTCGAAGGACGCGCATCGAGCATGTGCGCTGCATGTGGAAACCAGTCGCGCATGGTGACGGTGGACGAGGCGGCGAGCATCGCGCGCGTGAGCGCGCGGACGATCTATCGGCGGGTGGAAGAAAGCCGGTTACATTTCGCGGAAACGCCTGAAGGCCGGCTTCTGATCTGCCTCAACTCATTACTGAATGTGATCTGAACACGAAGGAGAACTTGAAATGACCAAACGATTATCGTGGTACGCAAGCGCGCTGATGCTCGGACTCGTTTTGAGCATCAACATAACTCAAGCTCAGGCACAGAACGCGGGCTCAACGATTGCGAGTAGCGGCGCGACGAACAATGCGGAGTTTAGACTCAGTGATCTTCTAGCGCGGACGCGCCGGAGTAGACGAGCGGGCTTCAGTCTGATGCCGTCGAACGGATCTGTAAACGCGAGCGGCGCCGCATTCAACATCACACCGATGGCAGCCGGTTCGGGCTTGCCGGTGATGGGCAGCGGCACGTTAGGAAGGCTGACGAAGTGGACCGGCTTTACAAGCAGCAACTCGTCCATAGGCGATTCAACGATCTATGAAGACAAGTACGGGCTGGTGGGAATCGGCACTGACTCGCCTACGTCGAAGCTGACCGTGCAGGGAATGATCGAGACTACGCTTGGCGGCTACAGGTTTCCTGACGGCACGCTACAGACGACGACGGCAATTGCTTCTGTCACTCACGACGCGAGCCTGATGGGATTGGGCACCTCTGCGTCGCCGCTTGGAATCGCTCCGGGCGGCGTTCAGACCGTGCATCTTGCCAACGCAGCGGTGACCGGGCCGAAGATCGCACTCGGAGCAGTAGGCATGGTTCAACTCGCAGACGGTGCGGTCACTGAAATGAAACTCGCGGTGGGAGCGGTGGGCACGGTTGAGATCGCAAGCGGGGCAGTCACCGGGTCCAGAATCGCAAACGGCACGGTTGTAAGAAGCCTGAACAACCTGACTGACAACGTAACCCTGCAGGGCGGATCAAACATCACGATCACGCCGTCAGGCAACACGCTGACGATTGGGGCAAGCTTTAGTTCGAGCGTTGCCTACAATGCTCGTAATGAGCCAGCGATTTCTGTGCACTTTGGGGCTCTCGTCGTATCGAAAGAAGTCCCCGCGGGTAGCTATCTAATCTTCTTTAAGAGCATGGTCACCAACAAGAGCTCCATTGATGGTGTCCAGGGCGTGGAATGTGTGTTGAGTACTGGAGATCGCGCCATAGTCAGGCTCGACGATTCCGGCAATGTGGATCAAGGAATAATGGTCTTACAGGACGTCGCAACGTTTTCCGGTACGACAACGG
>JBGPFL010000432.1:0-5143 GCA_041483295.1 Blastocatellia bacterium
CTTTGTTTAATAGAAGATGGGAGACCGGTACTCTCGACGGCTGTTTCCTTATCGAAGAGACCCGGTCGAAGCAGAACCACGCACGAGGCCGGATGTGCGGAGGTATGAGGCGAAAGGAGCTGAAGATGAAACGGATCACTGTTTTGATATTTACCATCGTACTGTTGGCTGCGGGAGCTTATGGCCAGACGATCTCACAAGACGACCGCCAGAAGTTGATCAATCATCTCGAGAAGACTCGCAGTGACATAATCGAGGCCACCAAGGGGCTCTCGGCCGCACAGTTGAACTTCAAGGCCAGCCCGTTTCGCTGGTCGGTCGCCCAGTGCGTCGAACACATCGCACTGAGCGAGGGCTTCCTGTTCCAGGTCGCAACCGAGCGCGCGTTGAAAGCACCGGCCCAGGCAACCAGGAAGACCTCGCAACAAATGACCGAAGGCGACAACCTTCTATGGAAAATCATTCCCGACCGAAGCTCCAAGTTTCAGGCGCCGGAACCGATAAGGCCGAGCAAGCAATCATCCTCGGCTGGCGCCGAGCAGGGACTCCGGCAATTTCTTTCAGGCCGCGGCCGAACGATCGAGTACGTGAAGACCACGCAGGAAGACCTGCGCGGCCATTGCATTGATGGCCCCGTGAAGTGCATGGATGCCTATCAATGGATCTTGATGTTGTCGGCTCACAGCCAGCGACACCTGGCGCAGCTCCTGGAAGTGAAGGCTGACCCCAACTTTCCAAAGCGGTAAGACGGAAATGCGAAATGCGAATTGCGAATTTCGCATTCCAACCGCATTCCGAAATTCGCATTTCTCAATCCCTCCGTATCGGGAGTTCGAACATCTGGTCTATAATCCTCGTACCTGGATCGTACGAGAGGAGCACCTATGTTCTGCCCTCAGTGTGGCACAAATCAAAACGACGAGTTGAAATTCTGCAAGTCATGCGGCGTAAATCTATTCGCCGTGCGCCATCTGGTAGCTAAGCGCGAAACGAGCGAGAAGATCGATTGGAGCAAGACCTGGGTCGCCGAGATGCTACTCTCTCAAGGCGAACGCGAAAGACGCAAGGAAGAGCTTGAGCTCCAGCGCGGGATTACGCCCGAAGTAAAACGCCAGAGGGAGATGAAGGCTGGAGTCATCACCGCAAGCGTCGGCATCGCAGTGGCCGTTTTTCTCTTTGTCTTGATGCAGGGCATAATCCTCGGCGGCAAGGTCGAGCCGGGTGCGGTGGCGATCCTCGGCCGCTTATGGGTTGTTGGAGTGATTCCGTTTTGTATCGGTATCGGACTCCTGATCAGCGGGTTTTTCTTTAAGAGTGCCGCGAAAGTGCCCGCCACGCCCGACGTCCTGGAGAAAGATGCACAACATGCTTCCCTGCGGCCTGGCGAGCCATCTGGGTTTATTCCCTCCAGCTTAAGTGTGACTGAAGAGACGACGAGGCACTTGAGAGGCGCTGAACAGAAGAAATGAGCCTCTGGAACCTACGAGAGGAGCACCTATGTTCTGCCCTCAGTGTGGCACAACTGAAAGCGACGAATTGAAATTCTGCAAGTCATGCGGCGCAAATCTATCCGCCGTGCGCCAGGTGGTAGCTAAGCGCGAAACGGGCGACACGATCGACTGGAGGAGGAACTGGGTCGCCGAGCTGGTCCGTCTCAAGGCGAAGACCAGAGAAGAGCATGACCGCCAGCGAGGCATTACGCCCGAAGTGCAACGCCTCAGGGAAGTGAAGGCTGGAGTCATCACCGCAAGCGTCGGCATCGCAGTGGCTGTCTTTCTCTTTGTCTTCATGCAGGGCATAATCCTGGGCGCCAAAATCGGTCCGGATGTGGCGGAGATCCTCAGCCGCTTATGGGTTGTCGGGGTGATTCCTCTTTGTATCGGAATCGGACTCCTGATCAACGGGCTGTTCGTAAAGAGTGCCGCGAAAGTGCCGACCACGGCGTACCTCTTGGAGAAAGAGGCGCAGCCTGAGTCGTTGCGATTGGCCGACACGTCCGGGTTTATTCCTTCCAGCCTCAGTGTGACTGAGGAGACGACGAGGCACTTGAGCGGTGCAGACCAGAAGGAATGAACCTCGAGCTTCGCCGATGACCCGATCAACCTCACTTCACGATTCGCCTCTTTGAGGGCGAAGACAGAACCGACTCAACGCTGCCGTCGTATCAGAAGTGTCGTTGAGATCCAGGCCGTGTGCGGACTGTTCTCAGAGGAAATCAGAATCACTTCAGCTGTTTGCCAGGGAGATCAAATGACGTTCAGACCAGGTATCGCCAGGATTCTGATCATTTCTATTTCCGCTGTCGCGCTTCTGTCTTCCACTTTCGCTCAAGACGCGATGGCGCCTCTGCCGAAGCTGACGGGCGGGCAACTTGCTGAGGACTTCCAAATCGCACGGCACGCGCTCGAAGAGGGCCACAGCGGCATCTACCGCTACACATCGAAGGTCGAGATGGATCGCATTTTCGACGCCGCGGCCAAGTCGCTCGATCGGCCGATGGACGCGCTCGAGTTCCTTCGCGTGCTCGCGCCCACGGTGGCGGCGATCAAGTGCGGGCACACCGCAGTAACGAGTCCGGAGCCGCTTAGAAAAGAGATGAACAACACTCTGCCGCTTCTTCCCTTTCAGATCAGAGTGCTGGACAGGAGAGCCTACATCTTTCGCGACCTGGCGGATCTGACCAATCCCGAGAGCAAAGGCGGTGCGCTCGCGGGCAAAGAGATTCGCTCGATCAATGGCGTCCCTGTCTCCAGGATAGTGGCGACTATGCTCGCAGCAGTTCCAGCCGACGGCGACGTGGAGAGTTCGAGGCAATTCCGAATCAGCGGCAACTTCAACGGGTATCTCTTCACGCTCCTGGGAATCACGAGTCCGTTCGATCTGGTTCTCGCCGCCGCCGACAAGAAAGAACAGAAGCTGCGGGTCAACGGCGTCGCTGTGCCGAAGCTGCAAGAGGCTTTGAAGACGCGATACGCTCAAGACCAGCGCCCGGATCGTGGCGGCGAGTTGAAATTCTATGATGACGGCCGCATCGCCCAGATTACGATCCGTCAGTTCGGAGGATTCGCCGATCCGGAGAAGAAGCAGGGCTTTCGCGATTTCTACAAACAATCATTTGAATCGATCCACGAAAAGGGATCAAAGGCTCTGATCATCGACCTGCGAAACAACGGAGGCGGCGAAGACGAGTTGGGGCAACTGCTCCTCTCTTATCTCGTCGACAAACCTTTCAAGTACTACGACGACCTGGTGATCAACGCGATGTCGTTCAGCTTTTCGAAGTACACCGGCTCGCCGCTCAGGGTCCCTGAAAAGTCTGTCGAAGCCAGGCCCGATGGCAAGGTCCACGAGGTAGGCCATCCGAATTGGGGAATCAAGCAACCCAACCAGCCGACCTTCGCGGGCAAGGTCTACATTCTGATCAACGGCGGAAGCTTCTCAACGACCTCGGAGTTTCTGTCGCAGGCGCACTTTCATCGGCGCGCGACCTTTATCGGCGAAGAGTCGGCCGGCGGCTACTACGGCAACAGTTCGGGAATGATGCCGATGGTCACGCTGCCGAACACGAAGGTGGGGGTACGTGTACCGCTGGTGACCTACTACATGGCGGTTAGCGGCTACAAAGCTGCGTCGCATGGAATCTTGCCGGACCATAGAGTCGAGTACACAATCGGCGATCTCCTGGCGGGAACTGACAAGGAGATTGCTGTGGCACTCAGGCTGGCACGTAAGGATTAAGGTGCGTTGGAGCAACACGTTTATGAACAGATTCACGACGCACCGCATGAAGTTCGTTCTCTCGATTGCCATTGGGATATTGCTAGGTTCATTGGCGTCGTGCTCGACAACAACCAACAGAGACATCGCCGAAAAGGCGGTCGAGACGTTTCACGCCCAGTTCAACTCAGAGTTGTTTGAGACGATTGAGCTTTCGGCGGCGCCCGAGTTCAAGGGTGTAGGAGGGTCAGGAAAGGCATACTTGCAGAAGGTGCACGAAATGCTCGGGAGGGTGACTTCTTCCAAGCAAGCGACGGGCTCGGTTCAGAATATGGCAGGCGAGGCGCAGATCAACCTCGTCTACATGAGCGATTTCGTTAACTCGCAAGCCGCTGAGACGTTCGTCTTTCGGGTAAAGGACAAGCGGGCCAGGCTGGTCTTCTACGAAGTCGGTTTCAGGGATCCAAACGAACAACTGATCAGGTGACCCGCTCGCGGGCAATGCGACTCAGCGAGCCCGCGGCGCAAGCACATAAGCCGACACCGGGCTTTCGTGGCCCTCGCGATCAACCGACTTCACCCCGAACACAAGCTGATCGATCGAGGTATTCTTCAATGTGAACTCTTTCACATTGCCCGCCCAGATCTCGCGCTCCCAATCGGGCGAGGTCGTCGAACGCACCACGACGATGAAGCCTGCAAGATCGGGCTCGGCGTCCGGATAGTCCCATCTCAAGACCGCGTCATAGCCGCCGCCACGACTGAGTCCTGGACCAGCCGGCTGAGCTCGCGGCGCCGGCGCTCCTTCCGTGTCTGCCGGAGTCGCGGGTGCCCCGGCCGGAGCGGAGCGCATCGTGATTGGAGATCGCGGCGCAAGCGCCATCGCCGCCGCAGCCGCTGCGTTGATTCGCGTCACCTTCGCGGCATAAGCCGGCGACGTGTTGGCAAAGGTGTCGGTCGGCGAATGCTGGTTTGCGAAGTTCTCGTTGGGCGTGGTAATGCGAACCGCAGCATAGCCTTCCTGGTTGAATGGTGTATGGTCGCCGCCGCGCCCGAAGCGGTCGTAGCGAAAGATCATATCCACGGTCATCTCGGGAAAGTAACGTTCGCCGATCCTCTTCACGTACCGCGCGACCTGCCTCGAAGGTGAGTCGTTAGGATCTTCCGATAGCACAAGCACGCGGCGGTTGTCGATCACTCCGTTGCCGCTCACTTCGCTGCCGATGATATCGTTGTTCAACACCGCTTGAATGGTTTGAGACTTCTCCTTGAGCCGTTTGGCCATCGCTCGCGCTCCGATAAGGCCTTGCTCCTCGCCGGCGAACGCTACGAAGACCAGCGTCGCGTCGAACTCATATTGGCTCAGCACTCGCGCGCATTCCATCACGCAAGCCGTGCCGCTGCCGTCGTCGGTCACGCCCGGCGC
>JBGPFL010000433.1:0-5138 GCA_041483295.1 Blastocatellia bacterium
CCACGTCTCGTTAAGGTGCTGGGCTTCAGTGCCATTGAACCAGGTCGGCGTCGGAGGGTCCTTTACCCAAGGATGATAAGGCCCTGTATGATTTGCGACCTGGTCCTGGACGATCTTGATTCCGAGCGCGTGCGCTTTGTCCACCAGTTCGACAAGCGTCACCAGATCTCCGAAGTGCTCATCGACGGCGTAGAAATCTATGGCGCCGTAGCCATGATAGTCAGTGATCGGATTTCCGTCGTAGATCTCTTTCTCATTCAGGCGGTCATTGTTGTCATAGATTGGGTTCAGCCATATCGCGGTGACCCCGAGGTCCTTCAGATAGGGCAGATGATTGATGACGCCGCGCAGATCGCCGCCGTGGTAGTAACGCGCTTTTGAACGGTCGAAGAGGCCACGCGACTTCTGCGGATCGTCATTCGAAGTATCTCCGTTCGAGAATCGGTCGGGCATGATCAGGTAAAGCACGTCGTCTGTCGCAAGCCCGCTAAAGCGACCCTGCGCAGGAAGCGGGGCGCTGATCTCGAAGAGAGCGTCGGCATTGCCGGCGGTGGTAGCGATTCTCAGCTTGCGTAAGCCTGGCTTCGCTGTCGGAGCGACTGAGACATCGACAAACAGATACGTACCGGTGGCGTTCGCCCATGGCTGGTTGCCAACCGTTATGCCCGGCCCCTCTGCTTCCACTCGCGCTCCCAGGAGGTTGCGGCCGCGAATCATCACACGCACGGGATTGATGGAGTGCCCGGCCCACCAGTTCGGGGGCTCGACTTTGGTGACCCCCGGAGCGCGCTGCGCCGAACAGTTGGACGCGATCAATAACGGCGATAAGAGCAGGATGAGCTGCAATGATCTATTCAGTTTGTGGACGAGTCTGCTCATCTTGAATGGACCCATTTCAGGAGAGACGATAGCGGCTACTCGCGGCCGAGCATGTGATGATAGTCCGCGCGATTAAGGACGGACAAGCGCCAACCAAAGTCAGGGTAAACGGTGGGGTTCCAGTCCGGATTTCCTGCGTCACACACCACGTCCTCGAATAATATCCCGCACTCCAGCGATGTACCGGTTTGAAAATCTCAGAGTATGACGGTATGACATAAGACATGCGTTTGATCTTCATGGGCACGCCTGAGTTTGCCGTGTCGTCGCTGGCGCGGTTAGTAGCCGATGGTCACACAGTGGCGGCCGCATTCACACAACCGGACAAACCGGCTGGCCGCGGGAATAAACTACTCCAGCCTCCCGTGAAGTTGTTTGCTCTCGAGCGCGGGATAACGGCGTTCCAGCCAGCGAGAATCAAGACCAATGAAGAGGTGCGTGCGACCTTCGAGGCGATCGCACCCGATGCTTGCATAGTGGCCGCCTACGGCAAGATCCTGCCCGAGTGGATGCTGTCCATACCTCGCCTCGGCTGCATCAACGTTCACGCTTCGCTGCTGCCCAGGTACCGAGGCGCTGCGCCCATAAGCTGGGCGATCGCCAACGGGGAACGCGAGACGGGCGTAACCATAATGCAGATCGATGCCGGGCTCGACACCGGCCCAATGCTCGCCCGACGCGCAGTGGAGATCCTGGACGACGAGACCGCCGCGGAGCTCTCCGTGAGATTGGCGGCGCTGGGAGCCGGGCTTCTATCCGAGACTCTCCCCCGGCTCGAACTCGGCGAGGTTCGACCAGTTCCCCAGGACAACAGCGAAGCCACATATGCTCCAATGCTCAGCCGCGAAGACGGGCTCATAGACTGGACGCAGACTGCCACTCAAATAGCCAATCGCATTCGAGCCTTTCAGCCCTGGCCCGGCTGCCACACGGTGCTCGGTCAGCATCGACTCATCGTCTGGCGCGCGCACACAAGCGGCGAGGCTCAACCTACCGAGCAACCTGCTGTTCGGCCGGCGACCATCATCAGTATGAACAAAACAGGCATTACGGTGGCGTGCGCCGGTTCGACCGCGCTTCACATTGAAGAGCTACAGATCGAGGGAAGGCGACGATTACCCGCGCGCGAGGTCGCAAATGGATTGCGGTTGACCGCGGGTATGCTAATCAGCGACGGCTAAGCGCGTTTCGGGTTTCGGGTTTCGAGTTTCGGGTTTTGTCGATCCTGAGGAGACCGCCAAACTCCAAAATCAGAACGCGAAACGCGGAACTCGAAACTCGAAACGCTCCTAGTTCGGGAGGAAGGCATAAATCAGTTTCTTCGAGTCGAACCTGAGGCCATTGCTGGAGCTGCTGTAGTAGAGCAGCCCTTCATCGCTGCCGAGTATGGAGCTGTCAATCCAGACGATGTGAAGAGTTCCCGCGGGGTCTACCACCATCGCCGGGCTGTGCGCCCGGCCCTTAGCGGGATCCGCATTCGATACTTGAACAATATCCCCGAAGCTGCTCCCACCATTTTCGGAAGTAGCAAGAAATACCTGCTTGTTCCTGACGTCTTCATTAAAGGCTACATAGATCCTGTTCCGGAAGGCGGTCACTACCGGCTTGTGCACTTCTCCACCCCTGATCGAGCTCAAATCCAATGGCCTGGAAAAAGTGTCGCCTCCGTCGGTCGACCTGGAGTAGAAGGCCTGAGGGTCTCCGTTAGTTGTGTCTGCCCAGACGACGTGTATTCGCCCCGAGGAGTCGGTCGCTATGTTAGATTCGGTCGCCGCGCCCGCACCCCTCGACACCATGGTGGGCTGCGAGAACGTCTCCCCGGCATCTGTTGAGCGCGAAAACATTGTGGCGCCCTTACCCTCCACCTTGTCGTCCCACACGACATAGATCGCGAATCCGGAAGAGCTTCCCGTGAGCGGTAGAGTCGCGATCTCCGGATCGAAGGCGTCCTCTGACGCGCCGGAGATGATCTTAGGACTGGTGAAGGTGATTGCCAGATCGGTCGAGCGAAGGAAGGCAACTTGCCTGCCGCCGCTCGCGGTGTCGCCCCAGACTACGTTGACGCCATCACCCACATCGACCGCGACCCTCGGTGTGAACGCGCCTCCATCGTGCGGAGTGATGTTGACCGGTTTCTTGAACTTCGCCTTCTTTTTCGTGCGGAGCATGTATACGTGGGTGATTCCGCCAACGTTGTCGTGATAGACGACATAAGGACGCGCGCTGCCCTGGGTGACGGCAACCGAAGGGCCGAACGCCTCGCCGTTGGAGTTAGAAAGGTTGCGGGTAAAGGGCGTGTTGTCCCAGGTCAGGCCGCCGTCCTTGGACATTGTGAAGAAGATCTGGCTGCCCGGCGTGTGCGCCTCTACGGTCTTTGTGGCGCCCGACATCAACAAGTAGAGCTTGCCGCTTCGGTCCACATCTATGGAGGGCGCTCGCTCGGCGCCAAAGACTCCCGGGAACTGCGCCTCGGCGCGATCCGCTCTGGGAAGCCCACTCGAGATGACTAGGGCTGTCGAAACCAGGGCGAACGAGATTCTCTTGATCATAGGACTCACAGTCACAGTCTATGTTCTGGATGAGCGCCTGCCGAACCCGACCGCGAGAGATTCGCGGCATTTAAGATGTTACACGACCGATCGGAGTGGTTTCAAGAACACTATCGGTGATGCGGGATGAGTGATCCGTGATGCGTGATGCGTGACCGGAGGCACCGCGGGTCACGCATCACGGATCACGCATCACGGATCACGGATCACGCATCACGCATCACGGATCACGCATCACGGATCACGGATCACGCATCACGCATCACGGATCACGGATCACGGATCACGCATCACTCTTTGACATCGTTCGTCGGCAACTTCATACTCACCGTTCGGTTCGGCTCCCAACTCACTCATCCGAGGTGCATGAATGACAGCGAAGTTGCTCGATGGTACGATCGTCGCCAATCGAATCAAAGCAGAGGTTGCGGCCGAGGTGGCGCGCTTTGCGGAGCACGGGCTCAGGCCGGGACTCGCCGCCGTGTTGGTCGGGAACGATCCTGCGTCGCAGATCTACGTCTCGAGCAAGGTCAAGGCTTGTGAGGATCTCGGCCTCTATTCGGAAAAGATCGACCTCCCAGAAGACATCAGCACCATCGAGCTGCTCGCCCAGGTGCACGACTTGAACGGCCGCGATGAGATCGACGGCATCCTCATTCAGATGCCGCTTCCCAATCAGGTCGACTCCCATCGCATCCTCAACGCCGTTGATCCAGCCAAGGACGTCGACGGATTGCACCCGGTCAGCATTGGCCGCCTCGTGCTCAACGAACCCGGGCTGAGGCCCTGCACTCCGTCCGGTATCATGGAGATGTTGGATCAATATGGCATCGAGATCAAAGGTGCTAGAGCGGTAGTGATGGGCCGCAGCCGCCTGGTTGGACTGCCGATGTCATTGCTCCTCCTGCATCGCCACTCAACGGTGACGATATGCCACTCGCGCACGCGCGACCTGCCTGCCTCAGCTCGCGAGGCTGACATATTGATCTGCGCCATCGGCCGAATGGCTATGGTTGATGCCGGCTACATCAAACCAGGCGCAGTGGTGGTAGACGTCGGCATGAACAAGGTGACAAAGGGCGAAGACCTCGAGCGCTTTTTTGGCGACAACCCAAAACGGCGGGCGGCATTTGAGAAGAACGGCTACACGCTCATCGGCGACGTGAACCCTCGTGAGGCCCTTGAAGTGGCCGGCTTCTTCACACCGGTCCCCGGAGGAGTAGGTCCCCTCACAATAGCTTCGCTGATGAAGAACACCCTCCTGGCAATGAAGATGCGCAGAACAAACTCGGAACGCTGATCGCGGCGTTTGACGAGCTTCTCGCACGAACCTTTCGTAGATTGCCATCTGAACCTATCGCCGCTCCCTGGGGCGAGTGCTGGCGAAGCTCTAGTTTTCTTTAGGAATGCTTTCGATATCCCTTGCACCATGCAGTATTCGCACAATCTGAACGCCGCCCTCGATGATGAAGTAGAAGACTATGTACTTTCCTACTGGAAAACTGCGCAGCCCGTCAATCAATTCATCCCTGCTTCTCTCGGACTGGGGGTATTGAAGCAGGATTTCAAACCTTGCGGTGATCTCCCGGACAATACCCCAGCCGCCCTTCTGTTTTCAGAGGAAATGAAATCCCAAATATATCCAGCAAGTCCGATCTGCCCGCAGGCGAAATAACAAGTCGGCTCATCGAGTATCTACGTCTGTTTTAC
>JBGPFL010000434.1:0-5132 GCA_041483295.1 Blastocatellia bacterium
AGCCTTGACTGGGATCCGCGACGAATATCTTCTTGTCATCCGGAGTGGCGTCCCAAAAAATCTTTGTCACCGACCACGGCCTGTAACCGTCGAACACCAGCAAACCGTAGCCCTTTTTGTGTAGAACTTTGTTTGCGCGAAGCAGCGCCTCGGCGGCCGGACGTTGAAGAAAAGCGCGCGCCTCTTCGTACACAGGCCGCCCGAGGAAGTTATTAGAGGTAGCGTACCGTATCTCGAGGCGAATCGTAGGATCGAGTCTCTTCAACTCGACGAGGTCGGGCTTTCGGAAAGGGCCTGCTTCCTTTGGCGGCTCCTGCGCGAGAGCGGGCCACGAAACAAGAGCCAGGACCAGCAATCCCACACAGATCAAGGGCCCACGCGTCGGGTTCATTGTTTTTCGCTTCATGAACAGATCACCGTCGAAGGTTGGCTCAAAACTGACTTCCTACGCATCAGCCTATCAGGGGTTCCAGTCTTCGCAGTATCTCGTCTTTTGGATGCGCGCCGACCAGCCGCTCGATCTCAACCCCATCCTTCAACACCAGTAAGGTCGGTATGCTGCGTACTCCGAACCTCGAAGCTGTCTGCTGGTTTTCATCGGTGTTAAGCTTTCCTACCCTCACGCGGCCTGCCAATTCCGACGCGAGTTCCTCGATGATTGGCGCAATCATCCTGCACGGGGGACACCAGGGCGCCCACATGTCGAGCAGAACCGGAAGACGTGACTGCTCGACTTCCTGGTTGAAGTTCGCATCGGTCACCGTGACGGGTCCAACTGCAACCAGCAGCGTTTTGCAGCGGCCGCAAACCGGTTCCAGGTTCTGTTGATCCGCCGGGCGAACACGGTTGGGCGCTCCGCACGAAGGGCAAGAAATCAACTGCGTCTCTGATGTTGTGGTCATAGCGGTATTATCTCCAATCCGCGAGTTCGCCGCTACCTGAGTCTGAGTCCTGAGTGCGTGCCCCGGGTTCAAACCCAGCGCGAATGCCAGGGCTAGCGTTGTGATCGATAACTCTGGGGGAATCAACTTTACAGAACGGGGAATGGACTCTATCCCCGGGCAATGCGCTAATAAGCCGAGGGGCTAAGCATTACACCCAAGGAGCCATCTCCGTATTCGGCGCAGTGCATGAATTCACTTTGTCGCGGCTGTATCGTTGAGATCTCAGGCCATTGCCTAAGACTTCTCAAGGGCCATGATGCGACGATTGAATCCGTGGAGGTCTGCTCTAACCTTGACCACGTCTTCGGCCAGGATTCCGAGTGATCCCTCAACGCGCTGCAGCCTGTCTTTTACTTCTACGACGTCGGCTTTCAGCTCTACGACGTCGGCTTTCAGCTCTACGACGTCGGCTTTCACCGCGAGTATTTCGGCAAGGGCACGCTCCCATATCGGCTTCGTGTCGAGTGCCTTCGACTCGAGCTTCTCGAGCCGCTCGTTCGTGTCGTGCTGAAAGCTGGCAAGGGTCGCAGTCAGATCGTCGAAGCGCGCGAACACCATCGTCTCAAACGGCGTCAGTTTCTGTGTTGGTTGTTCGTTTAGATTATCGTTCGCCATCTTTGTTCAAGCTCCTTCAAATGATTTTGGTGACGCTCAGCGGAGTTGGAGCAAACTCTGTTGAGCCGCGTTCATTTTAGCACGTTGTTGGATGGATTCAATTGCATCGATCGAGGAAGTTGCCCGATTTGGGACTCCATACCTCCAGTTGCTCAACGTAGGGACGAAGAGCGCAGAGTTCGGAATTCTCGTTGAGTTCATGTCGATTACGACCTTCATTGCAATCAAGTCCGCGATTGATACGGAGCTTGCTGCCAGGACTCAGGACTCAGCACTCATCTCAATGTTGCGTCGTGTGTTTCAGTATCCAATCCGACATCACATCGAGAGCCGTCGGCGACATGGTCTCCTGGATCTCCGCATACTCGCTGAGCGAACCGGTCTTGGAGGTCTGGAACAGGTGATTGAGTCCCTGCAGCTTCACGACCTTGTAGTCCTGATTCTTAGCGGCCGCCAGCGTTTGCTCAATCGCCTTCAGATCTTCGTCGGGGGGCACTTGCAGGTCCCTCTCGCCATTGATGGCCAGCACCGGACACCGCACCTTCATCAAGGCCGGCTTCGGATCGTAAGTCAGAAAGTAACGGAACCATGGCGTCAGCACCATCTTGAGTTGAGCATCGAGTGCCGCTTCGATGCCCGATGCCTTCTTCTGCGCGTCGGTCATTTCCGCAGTTATCTTTGAGAAGTTCTCACGTATTCGCTTCTCCGCGGCCGCGTTGTCCTTTTCTTCTTTCAAAACGGCGAAGATTGCCTGCTGGGTGGCGCGGTTTTTGGCGATCGCTTCGTCAGGCGCGCCACTCGCTTTCGCAATCAACGCTCCCTGTAGGTAGAGAATCTCTTCCCCTCGCAGTCCCGGGCCTGCCATCAACACTATGAATGCGACGTCGGTTGACCGGGCTGCCACCATCGGGGCGATCAAGCCTCCTTCGCTGTGCCCGATGAGACCGATCTGTTTCGAGTTGATCTCTTTTCGCGCTTTGAGAAATTCGATTCCCGTAAGCACGTCGCCTGCAAAGTCCTCACTGGTCGAAGTGGAGATGCTTCCGGTCGAGCCGCCCACACCACGGTCATCAACCCTCAGCACGGCGATTCCTTTGCGAGTCAGGTGGTCGGCCAGCACCAGAAAGGGCTTATGTCCCAACAAGGCTTCATTGCGGTCTTGGGGGCCTGAGCCTGTGATAAGAACGACGGCCGGAAACGGCCCTTTCGCGCGCGGCAGCGTCAAGGTGCCGGCAAGCTTCACGCCGCCGGCCTTGTTCTCATAACTCACTTCTTCTTCATCATACGGATACGGTTTCTTTGGTTCTTGCGGTCTAACTGGGGTCTCGGGCTTCTTTTCAACCCTCTTGAACTTCAATGGCCAGGACTGGTCGCCCTGACGCCATGTACCCGACACTTCGGACCTGTCCTTGTTGAGCGTTCCCTCGTACAGGCCGCCGATCATCTTCATCTCGAAGCGGAGGGCTTCACCGTCGAGAGTCAGCGAACTGACGGGCAGGTCCATAGCGTTCTGGTCGAGGCTGTCGACCGTGGCCGCGAAGCTGCCATCTTTCTCTTTGGATATCTTGAGTACGAGCCTGAGTTTTGCTGCGCCGACATCGAGCACCCCCTCCCATGAGCCTTCGATGCCCGGTGACGGAGCTTTTGGGTCTGCCTGAGCGGCAAACGTTGCGGCAAAGGTCAGAGGGGCGAGTTGCCCGATGACCAACATCATTAAGGCTATCGCGACCAGGGAAAGCTTTTTCATCTCTATCTCCTTACGCTGACTTGAGTCACGGTATTGAGTCAGACTCAAATCTTACGACTTTCCTTTCTTGTGTTTCAAATGACGCGCGCCCTGACGCCGGGAACAGGGAGGGCCATGACGGCAGGGCGGAAGAAGGGGAGAAGGGGGGAAGGGGGAAGGGGAGAAGGGGAGATGGGGAGAAGGGGAGATGGGGAGAAGGAGAGAACAGTCTGACCAGAGTCAGGGCGGAGTCAATGGCCGCCAGGTTGTCTCGAGGGTTGTTGACCTCTCTTCTCGTTGGGGATTCGTGGCGTGGGTCTCGGCGTCTCGCCGGAAGGGAATCAATTGCGTTCTTCTTCGCGGCGGTTCAAGCCTTCGAAGAAAGAGTCGTGGAGTGCACGCGTTCGGCTTTCAGGGAAGCCGGCTTCGCGGACGATCTTCAGCCGTGCGTCGAACAGGGTCTCCGAAGTAACGGTCGCTCCTGGGAGTACCTCGATCTGAACGAGGTCCTGACCCTTGTGAGCCTCCGGCGTGAACTCACGAAGCCCGCGGCATTGCCAGCAGGCGCCGGTCTTGTTGATGAGCTGGCAGAGTCCCTCGTAGCTTTGGGTCATCTTCGAGCGAGCTGCCGACAGGCGATGGCGGAAGATCGGCTCGGATATGCCGATCATTCCGGCAGCTTCCTGATTGCTGAAGCCCAACACTTCGCGAAGCATCAACGCCGCCTGCTCTTCGGGTTCGAGCGTGCGCGAGACGCATGAAAAACAGAACGCAATGTGCTCGCGAATCTCGAAGACGAAATCGGGCTGACTCAATGTCGCGCCGACTCTTTCGATCGCTTCTGAGTCGGCTTCTGTCTCTTGTTGCCCTATCAGTTGGGCCTCGACGCGCCAGCGCCTCTTGCTTCGAAGATGATCCATGCACGCGTGACTGGCGATACCGAACAACCAGGTCTTGAAACGAGACTCGGCTCGATAAGTGCGAAGCCCTTCCAGCGTGCGTATGAGCACGTCCTGCATCAAGTCCTCGGCATCGTGGGCATTGGTCACCATACGGTAGATGTAAGAGAAGAGGGGCTTGCGAAACGGCTCGACGAGTTCTGCAAATGCCGTCTCATCACCGCCCATCGCGCGTTCGACCAGTTGCGTCTCCTGTTCGACCGGTATCTGCGGGATCATATGAATTCCTTTCTCTCGTTTCGAGTTTCGAGTTTCGGGTTTCGAGTTTCGCGTTCTCCTAAACTCGAAACTCGGAACGCGAAACTCGAAACGCTAATACTACGGCTGCATCAGCACCTGGCAAAGCTGCAGTCGATTGCCGGCCGGATCTCGAAAGCTTGCGATGCGCACCACGCCCGGCACCTCCATAACGTCGCCTTCGAACTTGACGCCTTTCGCGCCCAACTCTTTGCGCGAGCGATCGAGGTCATCAACCTTGAGCACAACCGTGGCTCCGCCCTCACCGGGCTCACTGATAGCCGACAGCCCGATTGAGACTGCACCATCAGCGTGGCTGAACTCGGACCAGCCTTCCATCTCGAAAGTCTTCTTCAGTCCCAGTACCTCACCGTAGAATCGCTTCGCCTCGCTCAAGTCCTTAACCGCATACCAGGCAAGATTCACTTCCATTGTCGTCACCTCCAAAATAGATTTCATTCCTACTTGCTTAGTCGTTCGGCCCGGTCATTTCCGCCAAGTCGCTGAGAATAAGGGACGCTCTCAGTTGTCAGTTGTCCGTGGTCCGTGGTCCGTGGTCCGTTGCTCACTCGTTCGTTCCTGCCCTGTCGTTGCTTTACGCTGACCACTAACGACTGACCACTGACCGGTGACCACTGACCGGTGACCACT
>JBGPFL010000435.1:0-5131 GCA_041483295.1 Blastocatellia bacterium
AGGCACAGCCGGGGGCTTTGTCGGCGACACGATCAGCTACCTGATCGGCGCGCGTTTCAGGGGGAAGGCCCGAGCGCTGCGATTCTATACGAGGGCCCAGCCTCGCGTTGAAAAGCTCATGCGCAAGTTCGGAGTGTTGTCCGTCTTCATCGTGAAATACGTCTACGGGCTGCGGACTGCGAGCGCCATCTTTTGGGGACTGGCCCACTTTGGATTCGGGAAGTTCGCCCTGCTAACGCTCCTGAGTTGTGTAGTCTGGGTGGGCATCCTCGCAGGCCTGGGCTTCTCGTTTGCAACCGGCATCGAGAAGTTGATAGGGGACCTCTACCGGGTTCAGATAATCCTGCTGGTAGTCGTGATCGTCATCTCCACGGTTTATATCATCATCCGGCTCGAGCGGCGAGTCATAGAGGAAGAGGAATTCAAGAGCCGCGACAAGGAATAGTAGCTATTTGAGCGCGCCTTGAAGTTGACGTGATCCCCAAACAAATATCCCACTACCGAATGATCAGCAAGCTCGGCGAGGGCGGAATGGGTGAGGTCTACCTCGCCGAGGATTCGCGCCTCGGGCGGCAGGTCGCACTCAAGTTTCTGCCCGCATCCTTTCAATACGACCCGGTGAGGCGAGAGAGGTTTCTCAGAGAAGCGCGCGCCGCCTCGGCTTTGCGCTCGGCGAACATAGCCGCCATCTACGACATCGGCGAGCACGAAGGGGCTATCTTCATAGCTATGGAGTATGTCGAGGGCGAGACACTCTCACAGAGACTTCACCGGACACCCTTCCCCGCGCGCGAAGCGGCAGACATAGCAGCTCAGATTGCCGACGCGCTCGACGAGGCGCATGCACTTGGGATCATCCATCGCGATATCAAGAGCTCGAATATCATCGTCACGGGTCGAGGGCTGGTAAAGGTGCTGGACTTCGGTCTAGCCAAGGTCGTTCAGCCGCCGGGCAGTGACGCTGAGTCATATCGCACGACCGCGCTCGATGACGAGAAGTCTCGCGACGATCGGACGGAACCGACCGTCGATCTGGGAGGGTCGACCACCGCCGGCCTGGTCGTAGGCACGGTGCCCTACATGTCTCCCGAACAAGCGCTCGGCAATGTTGTCGATCATCGATCAGATCTCTTCTCGCTGGGCGTGGTTATTTACGAAATGCTGACTGGACGGCTGCCGTTCGAGGGCGGGAGCACAACCCAGCTCATCGACAAGATTGTCCACCAGGAACCAGTCGCCATCGCCCGCCTTAACTACAATGTGCCCGTCGAACTCGAGCGCATCGTACGCAAGTGCCTCGACAAGGATTCTGGCGGGCGCTATCAGTCGGCGCGAGAACTGCTGATCGATCTGCGAATCCTCAGCCGCGACAACAGCGGAGCCAGCGCTTTGACGTCCGCACTGAACGTCGTTGCTGAACCCCCGCGCAAGACGCGTTCGCGGAAAGCCATCAATTCGCTCGCGATCTTGCCGTTGGCCAATGACGGCAACGACCCCGACGCCGAATACCTCTCAGACGGCATTACTGAAAGCATCATCAAGAATCTCTCACAACTCTCGAAGCTTCGAGTAATGGCCCGGAGCACGGTCTTTCGTTACAAGGGGCGCACGGTCGACGCCCAGACGGCCGGAGTAGAGCTTGGGGTGAGGGCTGTATTGACGGGCCGAGTGCTGCTGCGAGGTGACGCCCTGATCATCAAGACCGAGCTGGTCGATACTCAGGACGGCTCGCAGCTCTGGGGCGAGCATTACAATCGCAAGCTCTCGGATATCTTCGCGGTCGAAGAAGAGATCTCCAGGGAGATATCGGAAAAGCTTCGGCTCAAGTTGAGTCGAGAGCAGAAGAAGAAGCTCACCAGGCGTTACACCGACAACACCGAGGCATATCAAACATACTTGAAGGGGCGCTTCTACTGGAATAAGAGGACCGAGGACGGGCTCAGGCGGGGAATCGAGTATTTTCAGCAAGCGATCGACCTCGACCCGGGCTACGCGCTAGCCTACGCCGGGCTCGCCGACTCATACAATCTGCTGGCCGGCTACAGCGCTCTCTCTCCGCGAGAAGCCTTCCCGAGAGCAAAGGCGGCGGCAAGAAAGGCGCTTGAGATAGACGACACCCTGGCCGAAGCTCACACATCGCTGGCATTCGTCATGCTGGCCTACGATTGGGACTGGGAGGGAGCCGAGAGAACCTTCAAACGCGCGATTTCGCTCGATCCGGCATATGCGACCGCTCATCACTGGTACGCCCTCTTCCTGATCGCGATGTCGCGAACGATCGAAGGCATTGACGAGATCAAACGGGCCCAGGAACTCGAACCGCTCTCACTGGCGATAAGCACAAGCCTCGGATTTGTCTGCCATCTGAATCGGGACTTCGATCAGGCCATTGAGGCATATGGCAAGACACTCGAGATGGAGCCGGCTTTCACGTTGGCGCGGCGACGCCTTGGGCAGACCTACCTGGCGAAGGGGAAGTTCAAACAGGCGGTGGCTGAAATCGAAAAGGCCGCAGCCGCCTCTCCGGATACCGAGACCCTGGCGGCTCTTGGCCAGGCTTATGCTGTGTCAGGCAACCGGGCGGAAGCGACGAGACTGCTCGACCAACTGGCTGCGCTCTCGTCGCACAAGTACATTCCTTCTTTCTTCCTTGCTCGGATCTACGTCGGGTTAGGGGAGAAGGACCTGGCGCTGGAGTACTTCGAGAAGGCATACGACGAACGATACGGAATGCTGGCATACTTGAAGCTGGAACCGGCGTTCGACTCGCTGCAATCCGATCCGCGCTTTCAGGCGCTGATGGAACGGGTCGGAATAGCTTGATTAAAATTCGTTCAAGCGGACGCCTCGATAATACATGCCCAGCTGCCTCCATCTTGAACGACCGACCAACCAACGAAGAGTAGAGGTTGGGAAGTGGGATTCATCCCCGCCGTCACTGAGCCTTCAACCGCGCGGGGATAAATCCCTCTTCCCACCCTCTATTCTTCTTTGCTTGAGCGGTGCACCCGAAAGCCTGGCGCCGAACCAGCAGCTCAGAGTGGCAAACCTCCGCAACGCCTACCTGGCTCCCACGAACTCACGGATCCAGCCATTGATGAGCGCGGGCTTTTCGTGAATGACCCAGTGCGAGCCGTCGGGTATGCGCTTGATCGTGAGCTTTGGAACGAACTTGTCGAGCCCGACAAGGTTCCCGGTCAGAAGCGCCGTGTCCTTCTCACCCCAAATCACAAGCGTCGGAACGTTCACCATCAAGGACGGCATGCCCTGGGCAAAGTTGGTCACCTCTTTGCTGCCTTCGGAGGGCGGCCCAACGCGCGCGGCCCGATAGTAGTTCAGTCCTCCGGTAAGCGCGCCCGGCTGTGACCAGGCTGCAATGTATGCCTCCTTATCCTCTTCGGTAAACACGCCGCTCTTGAGGCCGGCGCCCAATACGATATTAACCAGCAGAGCGTAGTTATTCGCAGAGAGGGTCTGCTCGGCTGTCGGGCCGCGAAACATGAGCATGTACCCGCTTGCCTTCTGTTGTTCGGGATTTTCCTGAAGCTCGCGCTGGAAGACTCCGGGATGAGGTGCGTTGATGATCACGAGCTTATCGAGGTAGTCCGGATGGGCAATCGCGAAAGCCCAGGCTATGGCGCCTCCCCAATCGTGTGCCACCAGGGTGAACTTCTTGTACCCGAGTTTCTCGGCCAGGGCCCGCAGGTCTTCGACCATGTACTTGACCTGATACTGGTCGACCTCGGCGGGTTTGGATGAAAGGTTGTATCCCCGCATGTCCGGCGCGACTGCGTGAAAGGATTTCCCGAACTCGAGTAGCTGGTTCTTGAACTCGTACCAGAATTCAGGAAAGCCGTGTACGAACATGATGAGCTTGCCTTGTCCAGCGGAAACGTAATGGAGACGGACACCATTCACATCAGCGTACTCGTGTTTCAACATCGGCGCCTTACTCTCCTTGCTTTCGGCACGCTTGCCGGCGACAGCTTGAGCCGGCCGGCCGTGAGCGCTTGCGAAAAGCGAAAGCACAATGAGCGGCCCTGCGAGGGCCAGATTGAAAGTCCTGCGTCGCTTGAAATTCATGTGTGTACTCCATCAACCTTGCTCCGGCAGAAATGGCGGAGGGTTCACTTTCCGATCTTCGGATGAAGATACTCCTGGGGGGGCCCCTCATATATGGTGAAACAGCGTTGGCAGCGATGAATGGTGTTGCCGGGCGCCGCCTTGGCCACCACGTCAGGGGGCACAGTGGTCCACTGCTTCACATGCCCGGCGCAGTTCAGCCCCTTCGCGTCCTTGACCGTGCATACTGTCTGGCCGGCAAGCAGCGGCTTATACTCGCCGGTTTTCTCGGTCGGCGCCTGGATGTCTCTTGATTTGATGTCGAGCGTGTCGACTTCAACCAATTTAGGCGTACCCCCTGAGCAGACTGTTGCGTCGGGTATCTTATGGCAACTAGCCGATGTTGGTCAACTTGTGAAGAATTGAGAATGGAGAATTGAGAATTGCGGACGGGGAATTTCGAATCTCGAATTCTCAATTCTCCATTCTCAACTCTCAATTACCCTGGGGGCTTGATATAATCGCGAAGTCAAACAGGAGAACCGAATATGTCACCAGATCGACGCTGGAGCGGGTTGACCGCTGGGGAGTTTGTAGCCGCGTTGGCGGAAGAGAATCACGCGGCGCTTGAAAGGCTCGGCGATCTCAGCCGCGCGGGTGAGACTCCCGAAGCA
The DNA here is from genome assembly GCA_041483295.1 of Blastocatellia bacterium. Classification (GTDB taxonomy): domain Bacteria; phylum Acidobacteriota; class Blastocatellia; order UBA7656; family UBA7656; genus DASYSA01. Next base: position 4,737 of record JBGPFL010000435.1, read on the forward strand.
CTCACGGTTCCGCGACTGCTTAGGGTGGCGCTCAAGAACGAGTTTGAGGCGAGCGAGCTTGCGGCGATCTGGATGGCGTCGACGTCCGAGCTCGACATCAAACTGGCCCTCGCCAGGCAAGTCGGGGACGAAGCCAGACATTACCGACTCATCGCGGAGCGGCTCACCTCGCTCGGGGTCGATGTCGACAGTATCGACCCGCGAGAGGGGGGCTATTCTCCGCTGTTTGAGTACCTGCGATCGCTTGAAGGCGCCGCCCCTCGGGTTGCGGCAGGACAGTTTACCCGCGAAGGCATTGCGCTCGTGCGGAACCAGTGCTTCATCGAGTTTTGTGAGTCCGCCGGCGATCTGGAGACCGCTGCGCTTTATCGGGACACAATTCAACCCGATGAACG
>JBGPFL010000436.1:0-5130 GCA_041483295.1 Blastocatellia bacterium
CGGCGTGTCGCGAAGAAGAAGTGCAGGACTCTTTCGAGTGATAAGTGCGGAGCTCTTTGTTGGAATCGACTGCCCATACCTTCAACTCGGAACTATCACCGATGAGTCCCGCAACGAGTTTTCCATCCGAACTCAGAACAGGGGCCGCAGTCTTTTCTATGGTGCATAGCGGTTTGCCGGAAGACGCGTCCCACACCGTCGCCTGCTGAGTCATGCCATTAGTGAGTATTCGTTTCGCATCTGAGCTGAACGCAACATAGTTGGGTGATCTTGTAGCCAGACCGTTGTTCAAGTCATAAAAAGGGCCCGCGCTCCGGGTGGCGAGATCCCACAATTGAAGAGTGACCGAACCGGTTCCTTTGTCGGGATGTCTGACGTAACCGCCCAGCACCAGCGTCTTTCCCGCATTGATAAAGGAAAGGTGCTTGAGCTCTCCCAATCGACTTTCGTATGGCACGCTGACGCGTTCGCCCGTTGCGGTATCCCATAGCAAAACTTCGGTTCTCCCAGAGCCGGTCGTGCCTGAATTGCTCGAGTCGGTAGGAGCGGAGCCGGCCGCGCCGAACCAGGAGCCGTCCGGGGTAAAGGCTGCATGTTCGACTCTCTCGATGAAGCCCGACAGCACACGCGATTTGCCGGTGAGCGCGTCCCAGACCGTCGCATTCTTGTTATGGCCGACGATCACTACTCTGGTGGCATCGCCGCTCATATACAGATTGCCCGGGTCGGCAGTGTCGGCATCTTGCGACTGATCGATGGGGAGCTGGAACGTGAGCCTGACCCTTGACCTCTGTATTGCCTCGTGCAGAGCGCTCTTAGCTTCCCTTTCATTAGTCTCGGCTACGGGATGTCCTGATAATTTCGAGAGGGCTTCGATCCCCAGCAAAACGCTCAACTCCGGGTCTGAACTCAGATTGCCGGTGGCGGCCGCAGCTAGTTCGCGCGAGGTGGCGACGGCGGCCTGCTGGTTGGCCCGCGTTCGTTGCTGTTCCGCGATGCCTCGTTGCGCATCGGCCTCGGCCTTGGCGTTCTCCGCTTCCTTTGCCTTTGCATCGGCGATTCCCGCCTGCTCGTGGGCCTGAATGCCATATACATTGGCGAGCGCGGCTTGTGCTTTGGCGTTTCCCTTCTCAACGTTCGCGTTTTCGGCCTGTTGTACGGCATCGTTCCTGGCTATGACCGCGGTTTTCTCACTGGCGAGCGCCTGAGCTCTCAGAGTCATTGCGTACACAGCGAAGCCCAGGGCCAGCAAGGTCACTACAGCCAAAGCTGCGGACAAGCGGCGCAGGCGGCCGGCGACCCTCGCTTGCTCCCCGGCGCGAGCCTGCTCCTCGGCTTCTCGCTGCTGCTCTTCCGCTCGACGCTGGGCCTCGGCCCGTTCCTGTGCCTGCACGTATGCCGTTCGCCAGGTCAGAATCGCTGGAGCCAATACATCGTGGAAGATTTCGTAGCGGAGCGCGGTTGGTCGATCGATCGGAGGGTCGACCGGACGCAGGATGCGGATGTCGCCTTCCGCCAGTCTTTCCAGGACGCGAACTACTTCGGGCTGGTCCAGCTTCGCTGATCCGGCGAGGTCGCTCGCGCTGTAGGCGATCTTCGTGCCGGATGGCGTGACTAGATAATGAAAAATGCTTGCGGCGATCTCCTGTTCGCGCGGCAAGAGTGCGCTCATCACGGCGTCCAGATGCCTCCGAACAATGTTTTCCGCTCCGCCCAGATGGCTCAGAGTTTGTAGCCTCAGTTTGCGGGAACCGTCGCGTACTTCCTCATCCCACAGCCGCGTCATCACCAGTTGGAGGTAGGGCGTCTCAATCCGTGCCTCGGCATCCTCATGCGCCTTTGTGGCCTCGACGACGCCACGCCCGGATTCCCCCAGGATGACCTGTCCCGTTTCGACCTGTCTCAACACCGCCTCAACCAGTTCGGGCTCGATACTGAATAGCCTGCCCGCTCTAGCGTATAGGCGGTTGTATTGCTCGATCGGCTTCTCGATTGCCACCTGCGCCGCTTTGCGATCGAGATGTTCGAGGCGCAGGTAGTTGTCGTAAAGCGCCGGGACAGTGCCTTCAAATCGGTCCAGCTTGGCGTAGAAATCCTCACGGATCGAGATAAGAAAACTCACCGGCGCATCCGACTGCCTCACCGCTTTCGGAAACTCGGTGGCGAACTCCTCGTTCTGTGCGTGATACAGAAAATACTCCTCGAACTGGTCGAGAATGATCATCAGGCGGCGATCCAGTTTTTCAGCGCAGATTGCAAGGAATTCCACCAATGACGACGGGTGATCCTGAGCCGGAAGGCGCACCGCCCTGTCGCCGCCGTTGTGGTCAACGAGATCCGCGGCGGCGGCGACAGCCTGCATCAGGTCGACGACCGGATTGCGCTGCCACGCATTGAAGACGACTACCAGCAGGTCGTCACGCCGGCGCAACTGGTGCACGACGCCCGCGCGCAACACCGAAGACTTCCCTACGCCGCTTGCGCCGTAAAGGAGCGTCAGTGGTGAAGCGAAAAGATTGGCGGCGATCAGGCGCGCCTCTTTCTCGCGGCCGAAGAAATAGGGGGCGTCGTCTTCGCCGTAGGGAATCAAACCCTGGTACGGTGAACGGCGCAGGCTTCCTGAGGATGGCATGCTTGCTGAGGTTGACATGAAGTGACCCTCCGGTTGCTGGCGCATCATTGCGCCCTCCGCCCTTAGCGCGAGGTAAGTTGAGCGACGAACTCGTCGAGCAGCTGGTCGTAGACTTCGACGCCGCGCTCTTGCCAGAAACGCCTCTCGAGCGGGCGCGGCTGGTATTGGATTGCCCACGATCTGATGCCCTTGGGCCGGCGCAAGTCCTTCTCGATCCGGTTCAGAACGACGCGCAGGTTCCAGTCGTTCAGTCCGTAGCCCAGGAACAGGAAGTGGCGCGACTGAAACGGCTCGGCGAAGATCGCCGGAATGGCTTTGTTCTTCGTCATGCGCGCCAGAAAGTCTATGTAGTCGTCTTCGGTAATGACGTATTGGTCGCGGCATGCCTGTTTGCGATCGACCGCGCCATGCATCTTGTAGATGATCGACCTCTCCCCAAGCTCCAGGTCCAATTTGTTGGGACTGATTTCGCGCGGCTCCGAGGCCCCATACGGCCACCACAGGAGGCGGTCCCCGCTTCCGACGTCCGTGGTGTGAATCACAACGTCATACGGACGCGCTCCGTCGCCGAGCTTGCGGTTCTCTTCGTCGAGGGCGCGCTCGATCAGGTCGTCGTAGTTGGTGGTGACAATCAGTAGCGGCGCGGGGACGTGAGCCAGGAAAGTATGAAGCGAGGTCATCTGGTAATCGCAGTTGAAGATATTGTGCAGTTCTTCGTTCAAAGCCTCACGTCCGCCGACCACGCTGTAGTACTGGGCCACTTTCGTCAGGTCTCTTACCTCGCCGCTGGGGAACTCGGTAGTCTCCGCCAGGTGGCCTGCCAGTTCGCCGGCGGTCGGGAGAAAGTCCTTTACTCCCTTCTTCCACGTCGCGCCCGGCTGGCGACCGCCGAGCGACGCGCCCGCGCCGAGAAAGGGAATGACCTTGCTGCCGTTTAGTTTATCGAGAATGAAATGGTAGGGAGGAAGTAGCTGGCTCATAACGTAGCTCCTGTGGGGACGCATCGCCTTGAGGAGGGGCATACTCGCTATGTGTTGATCCCCGGGACTTGTGAGGAATGCAGGGGTGGCCTTTCGGGAATGAAAGAGGAGACTCCTGGCTTACTCGGCCACCACTTACACCCATTGTGCTCATGACTTAGAGACGCGAACCGACCGAAGTTTTATCCAAGAAACGGTCGGGGTTGACTTGATAGCACTACAATTTGACTGAGTCGCAGCAGTGGTGTCAAGCAGTCAGGGTGATTCCCCTCACGAACAGGGAATCTAGACCGGGCTCTTACAGAGCAAGAGACTAGAAGTCAGTCACATTGGAGTTGATGTGGTGTCCTGGTTTCAGCTCTCTGCGCTATCTCGGCGTTCTCTGCGCCTCGGCGGTGAGGTTTTTCCCAGGGCATTCACCGCAGAGACGCCGAGTACGCAGAGGTGGCGCGGAGAATGATTGCAACCAGGACACCACCCGAACGTCCATCAATACCAACGTGACTGGACTAGAGCGAAAGTCGCTATACTCAATCGTCGCCTTGAGTCGATCAGCAGCCTTCAGTATTTCCATCCGGGCTCACCAGGGCCTTGCCCATTTACGCGGTCTGATACTGATCTTCGTCTTGGCCGCCGTTTACGAATTCGGTTAGTGTGTTCCTTGTCAGTATTTGCAATGCCCGGCTCGACGGCGCGGTCACGTATTGATTCCGTTGGAGGAGATGAGAGAGAGCAAGATGAAGGCGGTGGGCACACTTCTTTCGACAATGAACTGCTGGGTCGGATCTGCCGCGCGGTGAAGCGATGAGATGGGCTTGCGTGTTGAGAAAATCAAAAACGCTTCTTCGTCTGTCATTGTCAGCATCAATTCTGAGCGCATCGGACGGCGTCAAACTGAGAATTTGTATTTGACCTGAAAAATGGAGGCACGCGTATGTTCGATCAAATTCGTTGCTGTGGGCGAAGGCTGGTCCTGCTTGGCCTGAGCTCACTGATGATGGGCGGTTTAACTCTGGTTGCTGCGCAAGAGAACAAGCCGGCACAGGACAAACTGTTTCGCGGAGGTCTCAATCAAACCAAAGAACAGGATGCGCCGCGCCCCGTGCGCAATGATGTCGCCCAGCCGGGCGAAGAGATTGTCACGCTGCGCTATTTCAAGATCAAGAAAGGCACGTTCGATCAGTTTCTGAAAGCCAGTGTCGAAGGCGTCTGGCCGTATTTTGAAAAGCTCGGCTCGCGTGTGATCGGGATGTGGCAAGTCATTACCCCCGAAGGCGTAGACGGCGCGCCGCACGCCAGCAAGGATTACGACGAAGTCTATCTCTCCACTCGCTACGCCGGCATCGAGCATTGGAAGGCTTCGCGCGACGCAGTGCAGCACGGCGGCAACGGCCCCGATTGGCTGAAATGCAAAGCCGCGCTCGACCTGCGCCAAAGCCTGACGATTTCATCGCACGTCATTTTTCTCAAAGGCAGCATGGCTCCGGGCGGACCGTATTTCATGCCAGGCCTGAACGA
>JBGPFL010000437.1:0-5115 GCA_041483295.1 Blastocatellia bacterium
GCCAGTTCCGAACCGCTTCGCGGGAGGTTGAAGGCCCAGTTGAAGAACTCCGGCTGGTGAGGAGAACCGTAGAACTTGATGCCGTCGATCACGATGCCGCTGTCTTCGAGGTAGATGATGTTCTTCAACTCTCGAGCTGCCTGCCTGTTTCTCTCAAAGACCCAATCGTGATTGCCGGCTATCAACAGCACACGCTCATAGTCCAGTCGCCTGCAGAAGTCATCCAAGTCCAGCAAGTCGTTGAACTGAGAAGCCGCATCTGTTTCGGGATGCGCGAAGCGATTGGGGAAAAGATCACCGGCCAGGATCAGCACATCGCCGGGTGGAAGTTCGGCGCTCTCGAGCCTGCCGTGGCAATCCGAGGTCACTACCAGCTTCATCTTCCTGTTTTACCTGGCTGCTATTCTCTCAGCGCCCGCCGGTCAAACGCGAGGGTGTCTACTACCAAAGTTCGCGCGGGTTGAGCACAAATCCCGCAAGCAGCGGATCGCCACGTACCATTGCAGGATTGTCGAGGCACTCGACCTCGGCTCCGGGACGATAGATGTAGACCTTCTTTTCGATAGGATCGATCAACCATCCAAGCTCGGCGCCGTTGTCCAGGTACTCTTCCATCTTCGCCTGCAGCTCCGAAAGCGAATCCGACTCCGACCGAAGTTCAACAACGAAGTCCGGACACAGTGGTGGAAATTGCTTTTGCTCTTTCTCGTTGAGGGCGTTCCACCGGGAGAATTTCACCCAGGCCAGATCGGGGGAACGCGTCGCACCATTCGACAGTGTAAAGCCGGTCGACGAATCGAAGCCCTTCCCCGTGCCGTCTGCCTTCTCCCACTGGCCAAAGGACGCAGTCAAATAGAAGTTGCGACCGCCGGTCTCTCCTCCTGTTGGCGCCATAAGGATTACGTCTCCGTTGCTGGTGCGCTCGATCCGCCACTCTCGATTGAGTTGGCAGAACTCAAAGAAGTCGTCGTTGCTGACGTTCTTCAACATCGGACCAAAGTGGATGACAAACAGATTCGTCTCGTTTGGTTGAACCGCCGTACTCATAATAGTGACGCTCTCTTTTGAACGAATGGTCATTATAGCACTGGCGACAGGCTCCATCTATTCGCCGCCAAGCCCGCCCGTTGTGCCGGGTCGAGTTGGTTGCTATCATCCTTCGCGATCGTCTAGAGTTCAACCCCAGTTAACAGTCGGTCCCCATCACGAGCGAGTTATGTCCAAGAGTCGACCCAGAAAGGGAAGCAGCACGGAGCGAACAGGTGGGTCTTTGAAGTGGGTGGCAATTGCCGGGGCAACGATCGTAGTCGCCGTGCTGGTCTACTTCTTTATCACCGGCCGAGACGCCAGTCGAACGGCCGATCGAACGTCTTCAAGCGGGACAGCAACACCAACACCACTGCCGTCCAAACCAGCCTCGGCTCCGCAACCAGCCGGTGAGCCCTCACAGACGATGGAAGTCGCCAAGGCGGTTATGGTGACCGTCGAACTCGACTTCGGTCCGAAAGTTCCGACGATCGCCCAGGCTTTGAACGAGATCGAACGACGCTACCTGCCGGATGATGGAGCAGGTCGAACCTTCGCCGTCCTCGACGCCTACGGCGAACCGACTCCGGAGGGCAAGCTTCACATCTCCATGCACGTGAGCAGTGAGAAGCCCGGGCTTGGCTCGCTCGTCTTCAAGCGAACAGGAGAAGTGCTCTGGCAAACGCGAATCAGCCCAACCAGCGTGCCGGCCGCCCCGAAGAACCTGTTGATTCTTGTTGATGGGGGCGGAGGCGGCAAGGGCTTCACCGTTGATGGCTCGAACAATCCGGCTTCGGTGCTCGACGCGCGCGCGAAGGAGTTGAACGTGTTGGTGCGCGACGCGTGGAGAGACGGCGAAGAACGCGAAGTCACTTTTATATACAGCGCGTGCGGTTGCCCGGTGAAGGTTATGGTGAAGCGAGTTGGCGATCGAACGACGCGCACGAAGGATCTGCCAGTGATGTTCCCCGACGATCCGGCAGCAGTCGCAACGATCAGCAGATTGATGCGCTGGTAGCTCCGGTCAACCGCTCCGTGATTGCAATGAACTCCTTTCTGCTTGGTCAACAACCCCAGTGGGTGCTCATTTCATAAAAATTTCATCATTCTTTCATCGTCGTAATAGACTTGCTATGAAAGGATAGGAACCCATCCAGCAGCGAGGTTCGAATTTGGACGTTTTGCGAACAAATTTAGCTGCAAGAATTCCGAAGGAGGAGTATGATGGGCGCGCGTTCTGTCAGAGCGACTGTGTCATGCACATCCGCTGGCCGGTTCGAGGGGAGCTTCAGGGTAGTTTCCTACATGCGGTTCTGCCGCCGATCTAACAACGGGAGCGGGTTATCTGTGACTAGCGCGCCATACAGACGAATCAAGTAGAGCAAAAAGTATTTAGTTGATGGGGGGTCAGTTCGCAAACTTCAACTTGGGTATCTACCCGTAATCGCTTACTCAGCTTTTGGGAGGATGGAAAAAATGAATAGCGCAATACGAAAGCTCACACGAACGATACCTGCGGCGCTGCTGTTGATCGGGATTCTGTCCTGCACCTCGATCACGGTACTTGCGCAATCCGACAATGCTCAGATTTCAGGATTCGTGAAAGACTCCGCCGGGGGAGTGCTTCCCGGCGTGAAGGTTGTTGTAAAGAGTCAGACCAAGAGTACTGAACGATCTGCGGTAACCAATGATCAGGGCTACTATGTAGTCTCAAATCTGCCGCCGGATGTCTACTCCATTGCGGCGGAGCATACCGGTTTCAAACGTTTCACGGTCTCTGACAAAAAAGTCGATCCTAATATTGCGTCGACGGTCGATATCGCTTTGGAAGTCGGCCAGGTCAGCGAGGTGATTTCTGTCGTCGCGCAGACGGGCACGGTCCAATCAGAGACCGCTACAGTAGGAAAGCTGGTTGAGGGCGCCCAGATTCAGTATGCGCAGTTGAACGGGCGAAACCCCCTGTTTCTCGCTTTGCTCAAGCCAGGTGTCAGCGGCGGCGCCCTGGGACAGTTCAGCTTCGGGCTGACCACGGGCGGTCTGAATATCAATGGCTCTCGGACTCAGGATAACCTGATCACATTTGACGGCGCCGTAGCAGTTCGCACTCGATCAAACGGGACCAGCATCGGGGTCGCGGATGTGGACTCCACCCAGGAAGTTCAGATCCTGACGGCCACGTACGGTTCTGAATACGGGCGTTCAAATGGCGGCCAGATCCGAATAGTGACCAAGAGCGGCGGCCATGATCTTCATGGTAGTTTCTATGAGTTCATGCGGAACTCGGCGTTCGATGCGAATAGCTGGACTCGCAAGCGCACCAATCCGGGAAACAGGCCTTGCGAAGACTTCTATTCGGACACGCATTGTCGGCCTGAGCCGTTCCGCTACAACCAGTTCGGCTACAGCCTCAGCGGCCCGGTCGTGCTTCCATTCACCGACTACAACAAAGGGCGCGACAAGATCTTCTGGTTGTGGGGACAGGAGTGGGTGCGCCGTCGCCGCGCCGCGACCCAAACCCTTACTGTGCCGACTCTGAAGATGCGCAATGGTGATTTCAGCGAATTACTTGGTCCCAACAAGTTCTTCCCGACCGCCGTTACGATCAGAGATCCGGTGACCGGGCAGCCGTTCGCCAACAACATCATTCCAGCGAATCGAATCAGCGCGAACGGGCTTGGACTGCTGAGGTCTTTCCCCGAACCGAACTTCAATGGTCCGGGAACAAGCAACTGGTTCGCGGAACGGCCGGACAAAGTGGATCAGCGAAAGGACACCATCTCCATCGACTTCTATCCGACACAGAACCACTCCATACGGTGGCGAGCACAACTCTTTCACGATCTGGAGCTCGCTCCCTTCCCATTCACCGCCGATCCCGGCGTCGCGCCTCGAATCTTCAACCGCCCGAATCAGACGACTTCACTGAACTGGGTCTGGTCCATCTCACCGAAGTGGATCAACGAAGCGCTTGTGGCCGCTAGCCGCGATCAGGTATACATCAGCATCGCTCAGACCGATCTGTACAAGCGCAGCCGTTACGGGATCACCTATCCATACATCTTTCCGGACCGGAAAGAGATTCCCGACAAGGTCCCAACGGTCGACGGGCTCACTCCTTTTAGCCGCGTAGATGGCGGCCCATACCCATCACAATCGGTAGGGCCCATTTACCAGTTCTCGGACAACATGACCAGTATCCGGGGCAACCACACTCTGAAGTTCGGAGGTTATATCGAGAGGTCCGGCGAGAACGATTTCGATCAGATCAATGTGGCCGGAACTCCGGGCGGCACCAATAATCAGAACGGGCGCTTCGTGTTTGCGAACTCGACGCCCAACGCGACCGGACAGGCGATCGGCAACGCCGCGCTTGGAGTGTTCGATACCTATGCTGAGCTGGGAGTGCGGTCATTCACGCCATACCGCGGCCATATGTTCGAGTGGTTCGCCCAGGATTCGTGGAAGGTGAAGCCGAACCTACGACTCGAGTTCGGGCTGCGGCACACGATCATTCAACCGTACTACAGCCTCTGGGAGAACATGGTCGTCTTCGACGCCAGGTTCTATGATCCCTCGATCGCGGTTACACAAGATCCGAGAACCGGGTTCATCACCAGGGGCAACCTTCAAGCCCGCTACAATGGCGTGATAATTCCAGGTGATTCTTTCACCAAGGCCGCCAGCGGCCGAGTGACAATTGCCGACTCCGGGGAATTTAACTTCCTGTTCCGCGGTGTGGACAAGCAGTACTCGGCGATTCACAAGCGGGACTTCCAGCCGCGGGTCGGCCTCGCCTACTCGATTAACGATAAGACCGTCTTCCGCGTGGGCGCGGGTCGATTCTTCACTCGCCTTGGTGTCAGCGACTCGGTCTTCCTCGGAGGTAATCCTCCATTGCAGCCGACTGCGTCGATCACCGGCGGGAAAGTCGATAACCCCGGCGGAACCGCGGGGAATGTCTTTCCCCTGGTCATCACGACTCAGGATCCAATCTTCAAAAACCCGGAGGCGTGGCACTGGAGCTTCACCGCCGAGCGAGAGCTTGGGTTCAATACTGTCGTTGAAGTTGGCTATGTGGGCCGGCGAGGA
>JBGPFL010000438.1:0-5109 GCA_041483295.1 Blastocatellia bacterium
CTCGATTCGATACCGGGGGGCGGGGGCGAGATCCTGGTCGACGAGATTCGACAGAAGCGCCGCACTCATTGCAACACCGAGGAATGGCTCAATGTGATGGACGTAGCGCATACGCTTGGCATACCCACGACGGCGACGATGATGTTTGGCTATGGCGAGACGCGCGACCACCGCCTGATGCATTTCGAGCGGCTGCGACAGCTTCAAGATCGCAACCCGGGCTTTGTCTCGTTCATTCCCTGGACGCTTCAACCAGACAACACGCCGATCGGCAAACGCTTTCCCGACCGCATACCCGGCGACGAGTACTTGCGATGGCTGGCGATCGGGCGGCTCTATCTCTCAAACATTCCAAACTTGCAGGTGTCGTGGTTGACGCAGGGCTTGGAGGTCGGGCGCGAGGGACTTCACTATGGAGCCAACGACATTGGCAGCACTATGATCGAAGAGAATGTGATCAGTCCAGCCGGGGCTCACCATAAGGCGACAGAGTTAATGCTTCGCGAGGTGATCATCTCCGAAGGCTTCACCCCGATCAAGCGCAGGGCCGACTACGTTAGACTCGAAACGCCGGCCAGGGAGGGGGCATAAAGCGGACTGTTCCCTTTCTGGGACTAAGAACAAGATCAAATGGCTAAGGCGAGCGGCGAAGAGAGCGCGAAAAGAGGCGGCGACGATCTTGGTGACATGAGTGTCGAGGAGTTCCGACACTATGGCCATCAGGTCATTGACTGGATCGCGGAGTACCTATCAAACCCCGATCGCTTTCCCGTGCTTTCGCAAGTCGAGCCAGGTCAGATCAAGGCAGCGCTGCCCGGGAGTCCCCCACGTGAAGGCGAGGAGATGGATGCCATTTTGGCCGATCTCGATCGGGTGGTTGTGCCCGGCCTTACCCACTGGAACCACCCCTCATTCTTCGCCTACTTTCCAATGAACGCCTCCATTCCTGGAATACTGGGCGACATCGTGGCGACCGGACTGAATGTCAACGCAATGATGTGGCGCACCTCTCCGGCGGCGACGGAGCTCGAAGAGGTCACGCTCGATTGGCTGCGCCAGTTGATAGGTCTCCCCGAAGAGTTCTCGGGCCTCATCTACGACACAGCTTCGATGGCGAGCCTGTGCGCCATCGCCGCCGCTCGTGAAGCAGCCCCTGGCTTGCGGGTGCGCGAAGAAGGTCTCTGCAGCCCAGGCGCGGCGACGGAAAACGAACGCGGCCCCGAGGGACGCGACGGCCCTGTGAACTCACAGGCGTCGAATCCAGGCAATCCTCTCTCAGGCGCCGACGAGACGTCCTACGTCGCGCCGCCATCTCCCCCTCTCGCGGCGCACACTTCTCGGCTTCGCGTCTATGTGTCGGAGCACGCTCACTCCTCGGTCGAGAAGGCGGCGATTACGCTAGGGATTGGTCAAGCAGGTGTGAATAAGATATCGGTCGACCCGGAGTATCGTATGGATGCCGCTGCGTTGTCTCGCGCGATCGACGAGGATCGCGTTGGCGGCTATCAACCGTTCTGCGTTGTCGCGACCGTGGGCACTACCTCTACGACCAGCATCGATCCCGTGCCCGAAATAGCGCGGATATGCGAGCGAGAGCGGCTCTGGCTTCACGTCGACGCGGCCTACGGAGGATCGGCGGCGGTTGTTCCTGAGATGAAGTGGGTGATGGCCGGATGCGAGCGTGCCGATTCATTCGTGATCAATCCGCACAAGTGGTTCTTCGTGCCGTTCGACCTGAGCGTCCTCTATTGCCGTCGAATGGATGTGCTCCGTCAGGCATTCAGTCTAGTGCCCGAATACCTTCGCTCTGCGAATCAAGACCAGGTGACGGACTTCATGGATTATGGACCACAGTTGGGCCGCCGCTTCCGCGCGCTGAAGCTGTGGTTCGCGATGCGCTATTTTGGCGCGGACGGGCTCGCCGCGCGGCTCCGCCATCACATCGCGATGGCCCGGGAGTTCGCCGAGTGGGTTGATCGCAGCCCCGACTTTGAGCGGCTGGCGCCCGCGCCATTCAGCACAGTCTGTTTCCGAGCCCGGCCGGCCGATCTCTCAGCAAACCCTGGCCCGGTTGCCGGGGCTTCAGGCATCGAACACTATCTTGACTCGTTAAATGAGCGGCTGCTCGACGAAGTGAACCGCGAGGGGAAGATATTTCTATCGCACACTAAGCTTGACGGAAGGTTCACGTTGCGGCTCGCAGTCGGCCATATTCGCACAACTCGCCATCACGTGAGCCTCGCCTGGGAGCGATTGAATGCAGCGCTGGGCCGTCTCAGGGAGCGGTGAGTCACTCACGGCGCGAAGGTGATCGATTCAATCTGATCCCACTTGACGTCGACCCGGCTGGCCGTCCCAAGCTTCACCGAGACCGTGTCTCCTGACAATCCGAACTCCTTGCACTTCAACTCGCTGCCGCCTATCAGCTTGATACGGATCGAGTCGGTGTCGGCAGCCGAGGCCCGGATAGATTCGGCATCATCCATTGCAACCATCGCGAAGCTCTTCGGAGCGCCCCCGCTGGTCTCGGTCATCGTCAGGTGAAGCTTGCCGGTCGCTTCATCGCGCAGCAGCGTTCGACTGCGAATCGTGCTTCCATTCTTCAAAGTTATTACAAATCCTGTCTGCGAGGCGTCCTGGGCGAAGGCCGGCCGCGCAAGGGCTACTCCAAACAGAATCAACGAGAGAACAATCTTGGTCTTCATTAGTTCGTGCGCTTCTTTTCGTAAACTGTCTTCAACTGCTTTATGTAGTCGCTGCGGTCAACGGCATAGTACACGGCGGCAGGTCCGGAAGCAACTATAGCTGCAACGGCCTGCTCGAATGCCTCGTATGAGTCCCGAGTCGTTATTCCCTTCGCCTCGAAATACCCCACGCGCCGCAGCCTTGCCGCAAGTTCCTGTAGCGTGAGCCTTCCCTCGAATGTGCGCCCGCCATGCAGGTGCGACCGCGAGAGCACATGCTGGATCACAAGTATCTCACCGTAGAGGGGCGGCGAGACATACAGCCAGCCATTATCGTAGTCCCAACTGTTCTCGCCCTCAATCGACACCTGTACCCGCCGAACTCCACCGCCTAAGAGTTCATCCCAATCGGGCAGCGGGTCGAATCGCTTCACATACTCGATCGCCAGATCCAGGAGCCACGACTCACCATCAAGATTGATCTTCCTCCTCATCCGTTCCAGCCACTCGGAGAAGATCTCCATCTGAGTCCGCTTGGGGGACCACAGAGTGAAGCGGTCGGGGCTCTTCTTCAGAGTCGTCCAGAGCTTCTTACGTTCTTTCTCGCACGATGGATGGGCGTCGATTCGTATTGCGTGAAACTCGGCGAACCAGCGCTTGGGCCCGTGGCAATAGGGACAATTTGCGCGGCCGTCCACGTCGAGGAAGTGAGGGCGAGTGGTCGCCGCACCCGTGAAGTCCGCCTCTTCGGGCACGTGCTTTCTTAGCTCAGAATAGGCGGTGCGCGGAGTCAGTTTCAGTTGTTTGGTGAAGAAATCGAAGGCGCATTTGAGACAAATCTTGAGAGTCGTTTTTGAGATTGCCGATTTTGGGATCGAATCGAAGGTGGTCTCAGTTTTCTTCATAGGCGACGGGAAGTAATGCTGAGCCAGGTTAACGTGCCGGATCATAGGCTATGCACCCCGAACCTGGAATGATGGGGATGGTGGGAATCGAACCCACACTGGAGGTTATCCAAAAGGTTTTTGAGACCTTCGCGTCTGCCAATTCCGCCACATCCCCGGGTATCGGATGCAAAGTCAACCGTGAGCGGAAAAGGATTCTAGCCGGTGAGCCTAAGCCCCGTCAAATAGACAGGGGATCAATGGCGCTTAGCGGGTGCAACTAAGAGTGGCACTCAAGGTCGCGGCAGACGTCCGTTGTAATTAACACCTCGATTCATCGAGGTGTATGCCGACGCGGGAGTGTCCTTCGACTGTTTCAAACCTTCTTGGGGTTCCACGAGAGCAAACCGTTGAAACGGTTGGGGGATCCGCCCAGTCGAGCGCCACCTCACTTGAAGTGAGGTTTTAATGAGATGGGCGCCTCGCCGGGCCACGTTCAGCGAAGGAGTCAAGAGCATCACCTCGCAGCTAGTCCGACTTCCCATTGCCTCTGATAGTCGCTGCGACACGCGAGCAGGAGCCGCTTTTGAAAAGGGTGTGCAAAGATGGCCCCTTATGGCCGGTGCATGCAAGAAACTTGTGACCAGAATGCCCGCCAAACCCTCTATATCACTTAGAGGCGCCGTCGGGAGGGCGCGCTCTGAAGATGCAGTACCAGTGGATGCCGTGAATGACGAACCACGATGGTGTCTTCGTTTAGGCGCTTCGATTCGCGATTCAATCAGCTTTCGCATGGATGAAGGTACTACTGTCTCCGGTTTCGCAGTAGTCGCAAAGTTGGAGGTTGCGGCGACTGAGCCAGCCGACGATGCGCTTGTCACCGCCGTACGCGCCGGAGATGAGGCGGCCTTCGAACTGCTCTTCGAGCGGCACCGGCGCATGGTCACGCGACTCGCCTATCGGTTTTTCTACCAACGTGAGCAAGTAGAGGACATCGTACAGGAGAGCTTTGCGGCGGCCTACTTTGCGCTGGGGGCCTATCGAGGCGGTCAACAGAGATCCTTTAGCTCCTGGCTCTCTCGCATCACGATCCGAATCTGCTACGACGCGCTGCGTCGGGCTCGCGGCGCTGAGAGCTCGATGAGCGACCTGAACGACCGCGAAGGTTTGCTTGCCGAAAGGTTGCGAGATCCCAGGAGAGAAAACGACATCGAGAGTACAGCCATTTCGCGCGACCTTGCCAACAAGCTGCTTGCGCGCCTTGAACCGGACGATAGGCTGGTGCTCACGATGCTCAATGTTGCCGATCTATCGGTGGCTGAGACTGCTGAGCTGACCGGCTGGTCGGTGTCGAAGGTGAAGATGCGGGCGCTGCGGGCGCGGTCAGCGTTAAGGCGCGTGCTGCATCGGTTTCTGTGATGGGCGGCCGGACAATCGAGTCCGAGACTATGCCTGCCGACGTTTGAAAGAGAGGTGAGTGCATGATGCCTGGCACTGAGAAGCTGGAGTCACAGGAGCGGCTCGATCAGATCGGACTGAAG
>JBGPFL010000439.1:0-5106 GCA_041483295.1 Blastocatellia bacterium
ATAGGGAATGAGATCAGGATTTTCGATGACGCGGACCGGGAGCTTGAACCAGGGCAGATAGGTGAGATTGTCTTGCGTGGGCCCAACATAATGAAGGGCTACTATCGTAACAACCAGGCGACGGTCGACGTCTTTCGCTCGGGCTGGTTTCACACAGGAGATCTGGGTTACCGCGACGATGAGGGGTTCATTTACGTCGTCGATCGCAAGAGCGACATGATCATACGCGGCGGAGAGAATGTCTATCCCCGTGAGATCGACGAAGTGCTCTACCAGCATCCCAAGATCAGAGATGCGGCAACGGTGGGCATCGCGCATGAGTTGTACGGCGAAGAGGTGAAGTCCTTCGTGGTGCTTCGTGACGGTGCGAGAGCGACCGAGGAGGAGATCATCGAGTTCTGCCGGCAACAGCTCGCCGACTTCAAGTGTCCCAAGACGGTCGAGTTTCTGGAGGAGATTCCAAAGGGTCCGACGGGCAAGCTACTCAAGCGCGAGCTGGTCTCAATACAGTCACCTCGGGCGGGAGAGCAATAGCCTAGCAGGCTGTGGAAGAACCGGTTTAATGCCACTAAGACTCGAAGACACAAAGGCACACCAAGGCAATTTGCACCTCACCAGACTCTTTGTGCCCCTTCGTGCCTTTGTGTCTTAGTGGCAAGATTGCAGTTGTTCCGCAGCCTGTTAGATCCGCGTTATGACTTACCCAGCATGCGCAGGTGCTTGAGCGTTACCAGCCACACCAGACTGCCGTGAAGCGCGGGCACAGTCTCCGTCACATTGAGACAACAGACGCAGCCCTTCTTCAGATCGACGGGGACACGACCAACTCCCTGCAAGATTCTTGAGATGATCCCGCTCAGGTCCGGCTCATGGCCCACGAGCGCGAGGGATTCGACTCCGGTGTGTTTCTTGACTTCGGCAAACAACTCGTCAACCGAAGCGCCGGGCTTGAGGTTGTCCGTTTGAATGATCTCCTTCTTGCTCACTCCCAACGCGGCCGCGACAATCTCAGCGGTTTCCAGGGCGCGGGCAAGCGGGCTGGTCAGGATGAGGTCGGGGTCCACGCCGAGCATAGCCAGACCCTTCGCCCCGTCGCGCATCCGGTCCCGACCTTCGCTGGTGAGAGAGCGCTTTTCATCGGAGAATTCGTTTTTCTGGCCGAGCGGTTGTGCATCGGCGTGCCGTATGAGGTAGATATGCATCAGTTTCCTTTCAAGGCGACAAGGGATTATACGGCATCGCCTTCGAGTCGCAACAACGGTTTGGCGTGGTGCCGGGCTCGCAAATCTGATTGAGCGGACGGCGCGGCTGTGCGAGACTCCTATTGAGCGTCAGCCTCGCAGATACATCTGAGGGCCTGTGAAATTCAACATAAAGCCGATCTCCTTAGGCAGCATCTTGGGCATACCGATACTGGCTCATTACAGTTGGCTCCCGGTCGTCCCATTCTACGCATGGGCGATAGCTGCAGTGTTGCTGCCTCGCCAGGCGCCGGGCATGGCCCGCTTCCAGTACTGGCTACTGGGCGTGGCGACGACCGCATTGCTGTTTGTGTCCGTGCTCGCACACGAACTGGCGCACGCGCTTATGGCTCGAGCTGAAGGGCTGGGCACAGGCAGCATCACGCTCTACATTTTTGGGGGCCTCGCAACGCTAGAGGGCCAGCCTGCCCGCCCGTCGTCGGAGCTCAAGATTGCCATTGTTGGTCCGGCGGCCAGCTTTCTGCTCGGCACCATCTTCTTTGCTGCGGATGAGCTGCTGTTCTTCGGTACGACCCACCGGGGCGCCGGCCAGGTCCTTCGCCACTTGGGCATCGTCAACTGGTTTCTCGCGGGCTTCAACATCTTGCCAGGCCTGCCTCTCGACGGAGGCCGAGTCCTGAGGGCAATCCTCTGGCATTTCAAGAAGAATTTCAGGCTGGCAACGCAGGCGGCGGTAAAGAGCGGGCTGATGATAGCTGTCACGCTGGTAGTGGTTCCTCCGGTCTCCTTCATCTTTGGCCAGTGGGGCAGCGGCGGAGGCCAGTGGGTGACCGTCTTATGGTGCATGACGATCGGGGTGATCATGGCCCTCATGCTTGGCACATCCAGAGGGCGGGCTTATGGAGTGTGGCGAGTCAAGCGCGGGACCGTTGAAGATGTGATGAACACGGATGTCGTACTGGTTCCGCCTGATATGAAGGTCCAGGACTTCATCGACAAGGTGCTTCAGAACAACCGCCATACGAGCTTTCCGGTAGCGCAGGAGAAGAGGCTACACGGATTGTTAATGCTCGAGGAGTTGAAGTCGTACCCGCGCGAGAAGTGGCCCACCTTGAAAGCCAGTGATGTCATGCGGCCGGTCGATAGCTCGATGTTCATCAGCTCGATGATGCCGGTCGGTGAAGCTAAAGGGGTGCTTGCGTGCAACGGGTTGGGCCACGCAGTCGTGCTGGACACGAGAGGGCTGATAGTCGGTTATGTGAGTCTGCAGGACGTGAAGTAAGAAGGATTTAGGATTCAGGATCTAGGCAGCAGCAATTTAGCAGTGTGCGGAAGTGAGGAGTCCGGAGTCAGTAGCAGGAATCTAGATCCCAAATCCTAGATCCTTCCCTACTTGGCTTTCGTTTCGCCAGCGCGGCTCTTCTTCAAGTAGCCGTTCAATCCCGCAAACAATGACGCCGCAATTCGCTCACGGAACTGAGATGTCTGCAGCAGAGCTTCGTCGCGCGGGTTCGATATGAAGGACACCTCGGCAAGAACACTCGGCATCGCCGCTCCAACCAGCACTGCAAAAGCGGCGTGCTTGACTCCTCTGTTTGCGGCCGTGCGGGGCGAGGCCGCCCCGATTCCGCGCACAAGCCCCGCTTGAATGTAGCGCGCAAGCTCGCGGGATTCGGCTACTCGATTGCCCACGCGTACGCTTGCAGTTATCGGCTCGGGGGTGGCGCCGCCAGCTTCCACGTCGGCTTTTTGAACCGCCGGCCTCATAAGTTCGGCTACGGTCTTGCCGGGCTCCTGCGGGGCCTTACCGGGATCCTGACTCTTCGCGCGGTCCGGTGTTACGAAGAAGGTCTCGACTCCGGAGGCAACGCGAGAGGGACTCGCGTTCGCGTGAACTGAGATGAACAGATCGGCATGACGCGAGTTCGCGATCGCGGTTCGCTCCTCCAGCGCGACGAACCGGTCCGACTCGCGCGTCATCACTACCTCAACACCCGGATACTTACCCTTTATGTAAGCCTTCAGTCTTTGCGCTACGTCGAGCACGAGGTCCTTCTCGCGCAGGCCGTTCCCACTTATTGTCCCGGTGTCGTGTCCCCCGTGTCCCGGGTCGATCACAACGCACTTGATCGGCGTATCAGCCGCCCTCGATTCGACCGTGATAGAAGCGCCGGAAGTAGGTGTCGTGCTCGAGTCAGTTCCCTCGGCGGGGTTGTGCGGAAGAATCGGGTCGGTTAGCTCCGGAAGCCCAAGTATGGGTCGGGCCGGCGTAGAGTCAATAGTCCTGGCGGCAACTTCGTCTTTCGCCGATCCTGACGGTTTGACCACGCTCACCTCTTCGGTTGTGTGAGAGGCGTCGCGGCGGTCGATCTCAATTCGGCCGGCAGACCTGGCGCCGGCTGCGGCGGCGTGAATGTCTATGATTACTCGTTCAGGCTCGGACAATCGAAACATTGAGTAATCCGCAAGCGATCCCACTTCGATCTGAATCTCTGATGTCTTGTCTGTTTCGCGCACCGTGATGCGTTTCAGCAGACTGGAATCGACGACGATGAACCGCCGCCCAAGTAGCGCTTCCGAGATGGCAGCGCGCGGCAGACGGATATTCAGACGATTGTCTCCTTCCCGCCCTCCCGAATACTCGGCTTCGCCCGACAGGTCGATGACGACTCTCGCATAATCAGGGCCGCTGAAGTTGCGCACGTTGGTAAGCCTCGGCCGTTCCTCGTCAAACGAGGGCGCGTTTCGCGCGTGGTCAGCAGAGATCAGCACATCGACCGGCCGGTTGCGTAATTGGACATCGAATCGGGCGAGCACGGCTCGAGCCTCTCTTGCCATTACAGAAGAGGGAAAGTGGGCGATCAGCTCGCGATAGGCAGCGGCGGCGCCGTCCAGGTCCTGCAGGTTCTCCTCGTACACCTGTGCGATGCCGGTGAGCGCGTCGCCGACGAAAGTGCTTTGAGGGTGCTCGACGATGACTCGGCGGAAGGTTGAAATGGCCTGTTGATAGAGCGCCGAATCATTCGCGGCATCGGCCATCTCGCGCTGAAGCTCGGCCATTCGCATCAGCGACTCGGCCGAGAAGTAGGTATCGGTATTGAGCCGGGTAATCTGACCATAGGCGTCGAGCGCCTTGCGGTACTCGCTCAAGGTCCGTTCGTCGGATGGACGCTCGTGTAGCGCCCGGCTCAAGTCGCCGGCATACTGGAACAGGTTCTGGGCAAGAGTGCGCGGGGTGTGAGCAGAGCTCTCAGGGTCGGCCGCGTTCAGGATCGGGCCGGCAGTCAGGCAGAAAACGAGCGTAAGGACAATTGCACGCAGAGCCAGGTTGGAATAGCCTCGCTTGAGCATATCGAACGACTTAGTTGGGGACTCCGTTAGGGTACTGCCTTAAAATGAAGTCTTGGGTTGCTTCGGGTCCAAACGTGGTGACCCGGACCCAATTGACTTGGACGACAGGACGGCAGTTCCGCTCGGGGCAGTATACATCAAAAAAGCGGCCGGAATCAGAAAATTAGCGCGGCACCGGCTGCTCAATACCTGCTCAATAGTTATTAGAGAAGCGTGTGCTTGCAGCCGCCGAAAAACTCATTGCGTTCGGCGCCACAGGCTTGGCGGCAGCTATGGTTCGCCCGCGCCCATTCCTTGTCTTCCCATACTTGGCCGAGATGGTCCGCACATAGTTCTGAGTCTCACGGTATCTGGGCACCTGATAGCCTGAGTGGACAACCGCATTCTCGCCGGCATTGTACCCCGCCAGCGCTAGCTCTACATCTCCATCGAAGGTGTCGAGCAAGAATCGAAGATAACGTGTGCCGGCGTCGATGTTCTGAGCCGGATCGTAGATATTCTCAACGCCAAACCGCCGCGCGGTAGCCGGCATCAACTGCATCAACCCCGAGGC
>JBGPFL010000440.1:0-5102 GCA_041483295.1 Blastocatellia bacterium
ACTTCAAAGACCGGAAGGAGACTCATATGGCTGCAGGTACAGTAACTGCCACCACACTCAATTTTCGTTCGAGCCCGGGTGGGGAGGTCAAAAAGCAACTCCTCAAAGGCGCGACGGTCGAAATCCTCGAAGACCAGGGCGAATGGCTCAAAGTAGACTCGGATGGGGAAGAGGGTTTTGTAAGCGCCAAGTTCATTCAGCGGGCCGGCGATCCTCCTGTCCCTCAGCCCTCTTCGGGCGCCGGCGAGTTTCACTTTTCGGGATCGACCGCGGTGGCTCCTGACGGCACTCGCTTCGCAACGAAGAACAAGTTGGGCGTCTTCAACAACGGCACGACCTCGATCGCCCAGTTCGTCGGCGGTAACTCCGCGAGGTTTGCGGCTGTCTCACCTTCGAGGTTGAGAGTGATGCAAGCGGTCTCTGAAAACGAGGGCAAACTAGAAGCCATAAACACGTGGGACAATGCATTCCTGACGTTCGGAATCTTTCAGTGGACGGTGGGCTCAGCGGATGGCGCAGGAGAATTGCCCTCACTGCTCGATCGCCTCAAGCAGACGTCCCCGAGCGTGTTTGACGTTTTCTTCGGCCAGCACGGACTCGATGCCGTGGTGACCAGCGCGCAGCCCGGCGTAACACCTGTCGGGTTCTTCAAGTTAAACGGGGTGACGCTCAAGGGATCGGCTCAGAAGGAGCAGCTTCGAACGCTGGAGTGGGCTTATCGCTTCTGGCTTGCGGGCCACGACGATACGGTTAGACAGGCGCAGATCGATCACGCTATGGGGCGGGTCGACATCTTTTATCGAGACGCGAAGCACAAGATTGGAGATCGCTTCATTGGGGACTATGTGACCTCTGAGTTCGGGGTCGCCCTGTTGTTGGATCAACACGTCAATCGTCCGGGCCACGTGCCCGCGACGATCGCGAAGGCTGTGACGCAGATGGGAGGAGGAGATCCGGCGGCGTGGTCCGACGGCCAGGAGAAGCAACTGCTCAACATCTATCTCCAGTTGCGGGTGCAGACCAGCATGACCGATTCAAACAAGCGAGCCGACACCATTCGCAAGGCTGTTAGTGCAGGGCTGGCCTCGGACAAGCGAGGCTCCTATCAGCCGTAGCTAGCTTTTCAACCAGCACGTGTGCGGCAGGAAGCCAGCGGGCGTAAACCCGTGGTAGCTCGCTTTCAACCTAACAACACAGGCGCGGAACCCGCAGGAAGCGAGCGGGCGTAAACCCGTGGTAGCTCACTTTCAACCTAACCGTCGAACCAACCATGAACTCGGACCTCCATAAGGAAGCTCACAGCTCTGCCGAAGACGCTCGGGAACTCGGCAGGCTCGGCTATGCTCAGGAACTCTTTCGAACCATGGGAGGCTTCTCCAACTTCGCAATATCTTTCTCAATCATCTCGATACTCACCGGAGCCGTGACACTCTACGGCCACGGTCTCACAATGGGCGGGCCCGCTGAGATGGCTTTCGGGTGGCCGCTGGTCACTCTCTTCACACTCACCGTAGCGATGAGCATGGCCGAGCTGGCTTCCACTCTGCCGACTGCCGGCGCAATGTATCACTGGTCATCCAGGCTCGGGGGGAAAGGCTGGGGCTGGTTCACCGCTTGGTTCAACATAATCGGAAACATCACCGTGCTTGCCGCAATAGACTTTGGCTGCGCGCAGTTCGTCACCCCTCTCATCGGGCTCAGTGCGACCAGCGAGAATCTGCGGCTGGTCTACGCCGCGATACTGCTTTCGCACGCATTGATCAATCACTTCGGCATCCGCCTCGTCGCAAGGCTCAACGACTTGAGCGTTACGGTTCACATCGTCGGCGTCATCGCGATCGTCACCGCGCTGTTGCTCTTCGCGCCGAAACAGCCAGCCGGCTTCTTCTTCACCGCGGTCACACACAACACGCAGGGCTGGCCCTACTGGTGGGCATTCATTATCGGACTGCTGCAAGCGCAATGGACCTTCACCGGCTACGACGCCTCGGCGAGCGTATCCGAAGAGACCGTGGATCCGCGCCGCCGCGTTCCGTGGGGAATGGTGATGGCAGTCGTGGTCTCAAGCTTCGTGGGATACCTGTTGTTGATCGCGTTGACCCTCGCGATTAAAGATATTCCGGCTGTGCTCGGCGCGAAAGACTCGAGCGGCAACGACGTTCCGGCCGTGATTGCGATCCTCCAGACCGGACTTGGCGAAAGGGCGGGGTCGCTCTTTTCAGGGCTGGCGGCGATGGCGATGTGGTTCTGCGGACTCTCTGCGGTCACATGGTGCTCTCGTGTCGTCTATGCCTTCTCGCGCGATAACGGCTTGCCGGCTTCGAGCGTGTGGAAGCAGGTGAGCAAGAAACACCAGAGTCCGGCGCCGGCTATCTGGTTGTGCATTGCAGTTGCATTTGTGGCGGCGATCTACAGCGGAGCTTACACCGTTGTGACCTCGATCAGCGTGATCGGACTCTACTTCTCTTACACGATTCCGGTCGTTCTGGCGTTCCGCGCGCGGCGCAAGGAAGGCGCCGGATTCGCAAGAGGGCCGTGGAACCTTGGGCGCTACAGCTCGGTGATCAATCTGATTGCCATTCTCTGGGTGGCGTTCATCAGTGTGATTCTGAGCCTGCCCGACAATGGCCGCGCGGGAAAGACTATCGTTGCGGTGACGCTGCTGCTGGGCCTGTGGTATCTGTTGCGCGAGCGCCATCACTTCGCGGGACCCGCGTGGTCAGCAGTATCGCTCGACGAGGAGGCGAATATCTCGCAACAGTAGCTCCTTCCATACCTGTGATCCCGATTGGCATTGATCTAGAATGACTCTTCATGAATCACAACGAACTGATTGAAACATTCGTCCTCGCCAACGAGTTCAAAGAAGGGGACCTCCTCGTTGGCGGCACACAGGACGAACACGTGCGACGAGAGGCCCGCGCGGCCCTGGCCTCAATTCGACTCGGAGAGATCAGTCGAGCCGCGTTCGTCGAGGACCAGATTACCGAAGCTCTCGTCCGCTCACTCGACCGCCAGGTTGCGATTGATCTCTCAGGTCTGACGGTGGCCGGCCTGAAGCACATTCTCCTCTCGCCCGACGCTCCCGCCTGGGTCGCAGTCCACCGCGACGGGCTCTCGAGTGAAGCCATCGCGGCGGTCGTCAAGTTGATGACCAATGATGAGCTTGGGGCCTTGTCGCGCACTCTCTTCAATCCGCTGCCGGGTGAGGGAATCACCATCGGCTCCCCCCGGCACTTCGGCTCGCGCATTCAACCCAACAGCCCCGGCGACGATGAGCAGGAGATACTCATATCGATCCTCGAGGGTCTCGCTCACGGCTGCGGCGACGTAATCCTCGGCCTCAATCCGGCCAGCGACGACGTCGAGACAATCATTCGGCTCGAGGAGTTGCTTCGGAGTGTGGTCGAGCGGATCGAGTTGCCGACTCGTTACTGTGTGTTGTCGGACATAGTGAAACAGAGCTCCGCACGCTCGCGAACTCGCGTCGATGTAGGTTTTCAAAGTCTCGCCGGCACTTCGAAGGCGCTTGGCGGCATGGTCGGCCTGGATGTTGACGGGCTGCTCGATCTTGCGGGCGGGTTCGAGGGACTCTACTTCGAAACGGGGCAGGGTTCGGAGGTGACGAACAACGCCGACGAAGGCGTGGACATGGTGACTCTGGAAGCTCGCGCCTACGGCCTAGCGCGATACGTTCGGCAGAAGACCGGCCGCTGGATGATAGTGAACGATGTCGCCGGATTCATCGGACCCGAAGTCTTTCGCACTGGCGATCAGCTTCTGCGCGCCTGCCTGGAAGACACAGTGATGGCCAAGCTGCACGGGATCACCATGGGTCTCGATGTGTGCGCGACTTTTCATATGGGCATCGACCCGGCGGCGCTTCAGAGCCTCACCGAGACTATCGTAGAACGGGCCGCCCCCGCCTATTTGATGTCGGTGGCCGGCAGTGCCGATCCGATGCTTGGATACCTGACGACTTCGTTTCGAGAGCATCCCAAATTGCGACGACAGACGAATCGGCAGATCGCTTCGGCGATGAACGAGAGATTGATCGCGCTTGGCGTGATGAATGAAGCGGGGGAGTTGCGGGGCGATGGCGCGGCGCCTCTTTATGCGCTCTATCAGAGGGCGGGCGGCGATACCCGCTCGCTCGATATGCTAGGCGGTGAAGGGGCGAAGAAGGTTGCTGCGCTTCGCGAACGGGGGTTCGATCTCGGTTATGGCTGGGTCGCCGGCTACGAGGACCCTCCTGAGGTGAGCGCTAGAATTGAAGCTATCTATTCGCACGCCCGGCACGCGCTGTATGCGACCCTTGATGAGGCGGTGCTTAAGGCCGCATCTCCCCACCACACTCGAATCCGAACGAGGGCCACGGACCGTGATGACTATATTGCGCACCCGCCGGCGGGCGAGTCAGTTCGGGATCAGGACGCGGACGGCCTCAGGTCTCTCTACTCGTCTCGGCGGCCTCGCGTACAGATAGTCATTTCCGACGGGCTGAACGCGAACGCAGTAAACGAGAACCTGAGACCGGTCCTTCCGGCTCTGCGTCGCCGGCTTGTGCAGGCGGGTCACGAGGTCGGAGAGACCGACCTAGTGATCGAGAACGGCCGGGTTCGAGCGGGCTATCACATCGGCGCTCTGTTGAACATTGAAGCGATCGTTCACCTGATAGGCGAGCGGCCGGGCACCGGGATCAACACGATGTCGGCTTATCTAACCTACGGCAGCGACCAGGGAGGGCGACCTCGTTGGGGGCCGAGCTTCGATCATTCGTGGACGACTGCGATTTGTGGGATCCATCTTCGAGGCAAGCCTCCGGAAGCAGCAGTGGAAGAGATCGCGAGAGTGGTGGATCGAATGTTCGAGGAGCGGTGTTCGGGCGTGGCGCTCGGATCAGGTCAGGAGTGATGAGCATCGGCGAGTCGCAGGCTGTGAGGCCGTCTTTGCGGTGAGTGCCAATTGAAAACCCCGAGTAGTCAGGGTACGCTAAGCACGAATGGAATCTGAATCCAGCCTGTCTCTTAAGAATGTTCTACTCTACATAGTCGTGCTCCTCGTCTTCGGGGCGGGAATCTGGTTCATACTCGACTTTGGCT
>JBGPFL010000441.1:0-5097 GCA_041483295.1 Blastocatellia bacterium
ACTACCTTCTCGATCGCCAATGACGTGGCTAAGTACTTCGCCATTATTCCCGCGATGTTCTCGACGCTATATGCCCTCGAAGGGGCGAAGAGCGGACCGCTCGCGGCGCTTAACGTCATGCGGCTGGAGACGCCCGAGTCGGCGATTCTGTCGGCGGTCATATTCAACGCCCTGATAATCGTCGCGCTCATACCGCTCGCCCTGCGCGGCATCAGGTATCGCCCGCTTGGCGCCGCCGCGGTGCTGAGGCGCAATCTCTGGATCTACGGCTTTGGCGGCATCATCATTCCTTTCATCGGAATCAAGATCATAGATGTGATCATCCACGCGCTCCGTCTTGCGTGAAGCGTTGGTGAAAGTCAGGAGAGGCGATTATGAACTTAATGAAGCAGATCTACCCGGCCTTTGCTATTACTGTCGTACTCACGGTGTTGTTGGGAGTTGTATATCCGGTTGTGGTGACCGGCCTGGCCTATGTGATCTTTCCGTCGAAGGCCCAGGGCAGCCTGATCGAGAAGGACGGAAAGATAATCGGGTCGCGGTTGATCGGCCAGCCCTTTGGCGGTCCGGGCTATTTTCATTCGCGGCCTTCCGCGGCGGGCGCCGGATATGACGCAACGGCCTCGGGCGGCACCAATCTCGGCCCGACCAGCCAGAAGCTCTTCGAGACGAACGTGAAGACCGCTGCCGACGCACTGCATGAAGAGAACCCGAACGTGCCGATCCCGGTGGACCTCGTTACTGCATCCTGCTCTGGGCTCGATCCCCACATAACACCGGCAGCGGCCGGATTTCAGATTCCGCGCGTTGCCAGAGAGCGAGGAGTTAGCGAAGAAGACTTGCGGCGACTTGTTCGGGAGCACACCGAGGGGCGGCAACTCGGGCTGCTCGGCGAGCCGCGAGTTAACGTGCTCGAACTGAATCTGGCGCTCGATCAACTCAAGAGTGCAAAATGATCAAAAGATGAACAGCCTGAGACGAAAACTGACATTCAGTTACGGCCTGCTGATAATCATTATCTTCGCGGTCAGCGCGTGGAGCATCCACCACCTCCTGCAGCTGGGGCGAGCGATTGATGTAATCCTGATCAACAACTATAAGAGCATCGTTGCTGCCGAGAACATGAAGGAGTCGCTCGAGCGGCAGGACTCCGCGGCAATGTTCCTCATCGCCGGCCACGGCGACAAGGCTCGTCAGCAGTTTGAATCAAGCAGCAGGAGTTTTCGTCAGGAATTTGAGATCGCCGCAAACAACATCACAGAGCGCGGCGAGCCTGAGATCATCGCCGACATAGACTCGAAGTATCGAGCGTACAAGACCCATCTCGAGGAGTTACTCAGGCCGCCCCCTACAATAACACCGGCTGGGCAATCGAAGATCTACTTTGAGCGGCTCGAGCCGGAGTTTCTCGCTCTCAAGACGAGGCTCGACGACCTGTTGCACCTCAATCAACAAGCAATGGTCGCGGCCAACGACCGGGCGATTTCGGTCTCCAGACGGGCCGAGATTTCAACCGCAGCCACGGCGGTGCTCGGCCTCACGATGGCGCTTATCTTTGCATGGAGATTCACTCGCTACGTTGTCGACCCCATTTCCATGCTTGCCGAGACGGCCAAACGTATAGGCGAGGGCGATTTCGAACAGTACATAAGCGTTTCGTCCAAAGACGAGATAGGCGTGCTTGCGGCGGAGTTCAACCGGATGCTCGCCCGGTTGCGCGACCATCGCAAGTCGGATTACGGGCGCCTGTTGATCGAGCAAAAGAAGTCCGACGCGGTGATTGACGCCATCTATGAGCCGGTGATAGTAACCGATGCGAGCGGCCATGTTATCAAGGTGAACCGCGCCGCCACTCAGATATTCGGCAGAGCGCTGGGCGGCAACGGCAACAATGGGGGCGACCTCGATTTTTCGCTTTCCGGTCTCACGGGAGGGGAACGCATCGTGCAGGCTGTGCGGGATGCCGTTGCGATGCAGCGTCCGGTCGCCGCCGAAGGCGAGGCGGCGCTCGTGCCCATCAAGCTCGACGGCGCACAACACAGCTTCCGGCTCCGCGCGACTCCAATGCGCGACTCGGATGGCCACCTCATAGGAACAGTGATATTGCTCGAAGACGTTACGGCTATCACCGAAGTCGATAAGCTTAAGACGGAGTTCATCTCCGTTGCATCGCGCAAGCTCCGTGAGCCTCTTCGTTCGCTCCAACTCGCGCTGCACGCAGTCGTCGCGGGCCACACCGGCGAGTTGAACGAACAGCAGATTGACCTGCTCACAAGCGCTACCGAAGATGCCGCCATGCTGGACGAACTGATGAGCGACTTGCTTGATCTGTCCGAGATTGAATCGGGCGGGCGCCAGCTCTCAATCGAGCGCCTGCGCCCCATCGAGCTGGCCCGGGAGGCAATTGAGAGGGTCCGCGCCGCGGCGGACTGCAAGGCGATTACGCTCGAGAACAAGGTTTGGCCGGACCTCTCGTGGGTGCTTGGAGACCGCCAGGCGATTGCCCGCATCTTCGACAACCTGCTGACCAATGCCCTGCGGCACACCGGCCGTCAAGGCCGCGTGTCGATCGAAGCAAGCGAGCACAGCGATCGGACACACTTCAGCGTTAGGGATACAGGCGACGGAATACCCGAGCAGTATCTGCCCGTCATATTCAGCAGGTTCGCTCAGGTTGGAGACAAGCCCGGCGGGACAGGATTGGGTCTCGCCCTGGTAAAACGACTTGTGGAGGCCCAGGGCGGTCAGGTCAGTGTTGAAAGCCGGGCCGGAGAGGGTGCAACATTTACATTCACGTTGTCTATAGGCGGGCCGGCGAGCATAATGCAACGTCAATGATTAACGTCGAAGGCCTAACTTCGCTCAAACAACATGAACCAAGTGGCCGAGATCAGACCGAGAGCGGAATCTCTGCTTGCCAAGCAGGAGCAGGCGGGTCGCGCGCGCCTGCGCATCTACTTGGGCGCAGCCCCAGGTGTAGGTAAGACCTATCAGATGCTCGAAGAGGCGCACCAACTCCAACGACAGGGAGTTGATATCGTAATCGCCTTTGTCGAGCCGCACGGCAGGGCCGAAACTGAGTCGCTGGTCGGCGGCCTCGAGTGCCTCCCTCTCAAGCAGATAGAATACAAAAGCGTGACGCTTCGCGAGCTGGACGTCGACGCCGTCATCAGGCGCAACCCCGCCGTAGCTGTAGTCGACGAGCTTGCCCATACCAACGTTCCCGGTTCGAAGAATCATAAACTCTATGAAGACGTGCTTGAGATTCTCGACGCCGGAATCTCTGTGGTCACGGCCGTCAACGTGCAGCATATCGAATCGCTCAACGATGCCATCGCCCGCATAACCGGTGTTCGCGTGCGGGAGACCATCCCGGACTTTTTCCTGCGCCGTGCTGATGAGGTGGTGGACGTCGATGTGTCGGTTGACACGCTGCGCACGAGACTCCGCCAGGGCAGGATCTACAACATTGAGAAGATCGAGCAGGCGCTGGCCAATTTCTTTCGCAAGGGCAACCTGTCGGCGCTGCGCGAGCTTGCGCTGAGACAAGTTGCGGAAGATCAGGCAGCAAGAGCTCACGATTACCGCGAGCGCGAGGGATTGGAGCCGGCAGCCATCCCTGAAAAAGTAATGGTCTGCATTGCGTCGCACGGGAACACCCAAAGACTGCTTCGCACAGCCTCACGAATAGCCGGCAGGCTCGCAACGGACTGGTACGCCGTTCACGTGGAAACGCCGCGAGAAGATCCGGCTCGCATCAAGCCGGAGGATCACGCCAGGTTGAGGGAGAGCGTTCGCTTAACTGAAGAGCTTGGGGGCAAAGTCGTAAGGCTAAAAGCCAGGCGTGTTGCCGATGCGCTCATAGAGTTTGCCAGACGTGAAGGCATCACGCACGTCATCTTCGGTCAGTCGGCTCGTTCGCGATGGGACATACTGCTTCGCGGATCGGTGATCAATCGATTTCTCCGCGAAGTACGCGACGCAACAGTTCAGGTCGTTCCGCCCGGAGAGCCGTAGAGGAAGAAGGGGAGAAAGAGAGCTCCCTTCTCCCTTCTCCCTTCCCCCTTCTCCCTTTCTCCCCTTCTCCGCTTCTCCCCTTCTGCCGGTCTTTATGAAATCCTTACAAAGCTTTTATGCCTCTCTTATGCGCCCGGCTTTAACATGATCGTTTGAGGGTCCTTCTGAACTGCACAATACCCCAGACCGCCGCATCCGCATTCAGCTCAGCACTGTACTCGTGCTCCGCCGACGCGAGGCGAGCACAACAGTGGATCTTAACGTTGCGAACATCACGGTGCCTGGATAGCGAAGCGTTCGATCCGCACTCCGGCTGTCTCTTCAGCGCGATCAACCCCTTTTACCTCGGAACGACTACAACCGAGGGAGCAGTACTTTCTCATATCAGCGGGGAGGTCACCTTCGACTGACCGGATGCAATCCGTTATGAATCCACTTTCGCTGATTGTGTTTTTCGCCATCCTGTTTCTCGCATGGCTCGGCGCGAACGCACTGGGCAAGCAGGGAGAACGGAGGCGAGAGAGAGCCGTTCAAGGTTCCGACGAAGACCCTAAGAACGTACCGCTCATACATCATCAAGGAAACGCGGGTAAACAGTTCTCCAGATCACAGGTTAGGAAATCACCTATGTTGTCGGTCGGACGTGAAACCAACATAAGGGGGAAAGAGGTTGTTTGCCGAGCCTGTTCCTGGGAAGGCATTGGAAACCGGCTTTCAACCGGACTGGTGAGGATTGAAGGTTCGGGAATGTATCTCTACGCATATCGCTGTCCGGTATGCGGGGGCTTTGAGTTATCTCGTAAGGGCAAGCTGCTGTCTTTTGGGTCCCAACCTCTGACGAACCAGCAACAGATGGCTACAACTGAGGACCGGCGCGCCGGAGGAAGACTCTCCCAATGGAAATAGACAAGGTTGCGCCTCGGCCAGGGGCAACTCAGACGCGAGTCAGAGTCGTCGTCGCAACTACGGTGATGCTCTCGTTCATTTCGTTTTGGCGGGCTGCGGCCATCGTGCTGAACGATCTTGGCTCTTCAGCCTTCTACGTCGGCGGCATCGCTGAGAAGGCAGTAGGCCCGGCCG
>JBGPFL010000442.1:0-5097 GCA_041483295.1 Blastocatellia bacterium
CATGTACTTGGGATGTATCTTATCCTTCACTTCCATACGCTCCTGTTTGAGATTTCTCTTTCACACGAACACTAAAGGCTACCTTGCTGGAATGGAGCATGTCAAGCAATCCGCCGCCATCGCACCTTCAGGCGGGTGTAGTTGAAAGTGAAACTAAGTTCGATAATAAAGTGAAGGGGCGGAACCACGAATTCCACGAATGTTCACTAATAATTCGTGTAGATTCGTGGAATTCGTGTAATTCGTGGTTCCGCCCTTCGGGTTCCTCGGCCCGTCCGATCATTGGAGAATGAGGCGATTCACGTCTACGATTGCAGTCTGAGCCGGAGTTTCATAATGGCCGATGAGAGCGGCACCGTAAGCGAAAAGAGGGACGGAGCGCTGGAGACGGAGATAGTTGTGTCTCCCAGGCGCGCCGCATTGCGAGCTTATCGAGGCGAGGTCGTATTCGGCGCGGCCCTGGTCCTGTACGCGGCTCTGGCGGGGCTTGCTCACTACTATGCCTACTTCGGTTGGGACCTCCGGCTTGAACTCAGCATTCAGTCGATCACCCTACCGGGGTTCAATACCTTAATGAAGCTGATCTCGGTGCTTGGGAACGGCTGGGTGCCTGTTGCCGCGGTGGGCATTGCGGGATTGGCGCTGGTGTTCGCGCGGTTGAGGATCGAATGCCTGATTTGTGTAATTGGAGTTGCGTCGGGCGCGGGAGTGAACGGGCTGTTCAAGGCCTGGATTAGCCGTCCCCGACCAACCGAACCGCTGGTCCAAGTCGCCTACGACGTTGCCCATGAGAGCTTCCCGTCGGGGCATGTCGTCTTCTTCATCGAGTTCTTCGGATTCCTCTTCTTTCTCAGCTACGTTCTCCTGAAGGCGGGCGCGGTCCGTCGCGTCGCGCTGGCGTTATGTGGGACGTTGATCGCCCTGGTCGGTGTATCGCGCGTCTATCTGGGCGCCCACTGGCCGAGTGATGTCGTAGGCGCATACCTGGCCGGCGGGATGTGGCTTATGCTGATGATAGAGATGTATCGAAGACTGAAGTCGAAACAGCGAAGCTGAGACGACGACGGCCACGCCTATCGCCCTTTCCAGGCTTGAAACAATGCAAGCTCGCGTTCGCGGCTCAGCCCTGCCGGAGCCAGTTCGATCCCGAATAGTTTGTAAGGAGCCGGCGGCTCAACACGACTTCGATCCCATTCCAGCGTATCGCGAATTGTATCAGCCAACGGCCGGAAGGTCAGCCCGGCAGCGATAGCTCTTCCACAATCAATCCTCATCAGGCCCGCGAACTTGGGATCGTTTTCCGGCAGCCATAGAGGCACTTCGTTCCACGCGCCCGCCTTGTGGTCGACCAGGAATTTGTCGTCGACCCAGACTAGCCGCGCGTCGCTGCCGCTGACGGCAACCGATTCGTCCAGCAGCCGGCCCATCGTGAGGAGGTGGTCGGGACCTGAGCCGTTGTACACGCTGGTCTGCCCATTCTCGACCATTCGCACTATCCACTCGGACAGGTCCCTCGCATCGATGATCTGCACTTGCCGCTCGGGCCTTCCGGGAGCAAGCACGTCGCCGCTCTGCGCCACTCTCCGCACCCAATATGTGAAGCGTTCGAGCGGGTCGTACGGCCCGACGAGCAGGCCGGCCCGAATGACGAGCGTTCGCCCCGGCATGAAATCTTCTACGGTCTTCTCGCATAGCGCCTTTAGAGGACCGTAGCTCTCGGCCGTAAGGTCTTCGAGGTTCTCATCAGCCACGGTAGCGACCGGCGCGGTTTCGTCGATACCCACCGCCCCGAAGTCCGCATACACACCGATGGTGGAAGTGAACGTATAGTGGTCCACGGCGCCCGCCAGCAGCTGAGCCGAGGCGCGAACGTGACGAGGTATGTAGCCGCAGGTATCTATAACGGCGTCCCAGCGACGGCCTTCGAGAGAGCGCAGATCGCCGTCGCGGTCTCCGCGAAGTCGTTCGACTTCCGGAAAGAGGTCCGGATTATTGCGGCCGCGGTTGAAGAGGGTGACCTCGTGCTTGCGAGCGAGCGCGGCTTCAACGAGATGCCGGCCGAGGAATACCGTTCCACCAAGGATTAGCAAGTTCACTCTCAGACCTCCATCAGGGGCAAGGTATCAGCGCTGGAACCGGTCTGACCAGCACCCGCTTTTGAGATTTAGCCAGGCGGAAATGGAGCGCGAGTAACACGACGAGTGAATCCCGTGGCCCGCGCTTCCTTCCGCCTACGATTCCTCACTTCTTCAGCGGCTTGCTTTGACGAGAGAGATCATAGCTCTGATAAGACATCTTCTTGCGAGTCATCTTCGGATCGCCCAGATCGAAAAGTTCGGCTTCCAACTCGCCAAGCATTCGGATCTCCTCCCTCACGCGTTCGTCGCCCATGTACGGGGCACAAGCCTGCGCGACGAGCAGCGCCGTCCCGCCTAGTGTTGCTCGCGCCGCCAGAATGTCCCCGCTGTCGAACTGCTTAATCGCTTCCCGCCTGGCTCGCGCGGCCATCAGCAGCTGAACCGCTTTCGTCACTCTTCCGTCGGGGGCGGTGCGTTCGACTTCCTCTGCGCCGGCATACTCGATGGTCACTGGGTGGCTGAGGATCTCTCGATCACTGCTCGGTGCGTCCTGCGGATTCCAGGCCAGGCGCAAGTCGAGCACTCTGTAGCGCTGACCTGACGGCCTGGCGGGGACCCTCACACTTATCACGACTTCGAGGGGTGATCCCGCGCGCAGGTTGGGCAGCTTGTAACGTCCGGTGTGGGTTACTTCAAAATCATTCAACACATCCTGAACCTTGACGCCGTCCGCCGGGGTTAGCCCAAGGCTCACGGTGTGGGCGATCTGTGCAATCAAGCCTTCGAGCTCGGTCGCGAAGATGTGCTCCATGTCGGAAGGCTTTTCGACGTGCCAGGCGTTTCCTCTGCCCGCTTCGGCCATTGGGATGAGCAGGTCTTCGTTAAAGCTGCTTCCCACGCCGATGGTGGAGGTGCTGACGCCGCGCGCAGCCAGTTCGCCCGCTTGTGAGACGATCGTGTCCACGTTGGTCACCCCGACATTCGCCAGCCCATCGGTCAGCAACAAGACTCGGTTGACTGCGCCGTCCGTCATCTCTTTACTGACCTGGATGCCTCCCGTGACCCAGCCCTGATGGAGGGCTGTAGAATTCCGAGCCTGAATGTGCGAGATGCGTTCTTTTATTGCCTCTCTGTTTTCCACCGGCTGGCTTTGAAGCAGAACGTCGACCACGTCGTCGAAGACCACCACGCTCACACGATCCGAAGGCATGAGCTGGTCTATGCAATAGCAAGCCGCCTCTCGAGCTCGAACAATCTTTTCACCCTCCATGCTTCCTGAACGGTCCAGCACCAGGCTCAAGTTCAAGCCCGGACGCTTTGTGACTGCATCGACTGTGGGCGGAACTATGCGTACCAGGAGGTTGGTGCTCTGTTCTTTCCCTTCAATGAAGAGAGGTCTTTCGGTTATCACCTCTATTGCGGGTCTGGTGTTCCTGCTCATCGTAGCACTTCACTTTCTCGGCGGATTGCCGTGGTTATCAATCTCAGTCAATATCCTGCGCCCGAGGCGCAGTCTCTCTTTAGCATCGCTCGTCAAACAATAGTCCCCGCGAATATGAAGCTCGAGTCCCGGCTCTATCTCGACGCGCATCCAGGCGTTCTTAGATCCGCTGGCAGAATAGAGGGCGGCCTCTTCAGCCAGGGTGAAGCGTGCAGGCTGAGTCGGCTCTGTTTTCGGAGACTGGTGCTGGAGCAGTGACTCAAGGTACTCGGTTGCCCGATTCCTGTTGTCAACCGAGCTTGCTTCGCCCATCTCGAGTCCTAATAGCTGTTCAAGCCCCGTCTCGGTTCTCCCTTCGACCAGTTCTCTGATTTTTCGGATGGACAGATGTTCAGCCTGGAGCCGCTTGATGACCAGGAGCTGAAGGAGATGAAGATAACCGTAGACGGCGGAGACTCCCTGCTTACTTTCAGGGGGCGAGATCAAGCCACCGGAGCAGTAGTATCGGACCATGCGTTCGTCGGGCACCTCGGTGACGCTACCACGTTCCTGTTTGGGAACGAAGTGGCCTACTAGCCGCGCGGCTTCATCTGAAAGCTGAACAGCGCCGACATACTTCTGCCCCCGGAGACTCTCCAACTTCCTATCCATACCGGGGCAGTTTACAGAAGACACTAATTACTGTCAACAGTGTTTAGTGGGGGTTGGGTTGAGGCTTGCTGCACGACGGGAAAAACGCACGGTGGCTTTCCCTGGGACTGTCTCTTAAGTCTCGTCGCCCTGGCGGCGCGGATCCTTCTTGTGCTTGGGGCGCCGGTCGTCCCGAGTTCGTTTGTCCTCGAACTTCTTAGTCGGCAGGATGGGCGCCCTTTCACGCGGCCTCAGATCTTCCTTCTTAATAGTTGTCTTGACGGGTTTCTTCGCCACTCCGTTACCAGGTTCCTTTCGTCACGCGTTTTTCACCCTGAAGGCCTTACTCACGATTTCACGTTGTTCCATCTGGTGAAGCGTGTGAGAACCGGTCGCCGTGCTCGAGCTCGCCTCTCGGCCTGCATAGTGCATTGTTTGACCGGGCGCCAACATTCCCAGCAGCCGGGGTTCGACAAACAACCATGCGCCCATGTTGCGAGGCTCCTCTTGTACCCAGCACAAGTCTCTTGCGTTTGAGTAGAGCGCCAGATGATCGGCGAGTTGCTTCTTAGGGAATGGATAGAGCTGTTCGAGCCTCAGGATCGCCGTGCCTTGGTTGCCGCTCTTTCGACGTTCAGAATCCAGATCGTAATAGATCTTGCCGCTGCACAACAGCACCCGATTGACGTTCGAAGCCGCAGTGACCGTCTGATCGCCAAGCACTGCATGGAAACCGCCGCTCGTGAACTCGTCGATCCCCGACGCTGCCTCCGGAAGACGAAGCAGGCTCTTGGGCGACATTACTACCAGGGGCTTGCTCGCCGGCTGGAGTATCTGTCGTCTCAACACATGAAAGTACTGGGCGCCGGTAGAGCAGTTGACCACCTGAATGTTGCCGCCGGCGCAGAGCTGCAGGAATCGTTCGAGACGCGCGCTCGAATGTTCCGG
>JBGPFL010000443.1:0-5095 GCA_041483295.1 Blastocatellia bacterium
CCGCAACTACGGCCAGACCGCGGCGATGAGCGCCGGCATTGACCACGCGCGGGGCGACATCCTGATTCCGATGGACGCGGACCTTCAGAACGATCCGGTAGACATAGTCCGCCTCCTTGAAGAACTGGATCGGGGCTATGACGTTGTGTCGGGCTGGCGCAAGGATCGAAAGGATAGATGGCTGACTCGACGCTTGCCGTCCATGATGGCCAATCGGCTTATCTCGGCTATCAGCGGAGTGAGGCTTCACGACTACGGCTGCAGCCTTAAAGCCTACCGCCGTGACGTGCTGACTGATGTTAAGTTGTATGGCGAGATGCACCGATTCATACCTGTCTACGCAAAATGGGCAGGCGCGCGGGTGACCGAGATCCCGGTCAACCACCACCCCCGTAACGCCGGGCAATCGAAGTACGGCCTGTCGCGTACCATCAAAGTCTTGTTCGACCTGATCACGATAAAGTTCATGTCCAGCTACCTGACCAAGCCGCTCTACCTGTTCGGAATGGGCGGAATGGTATGCCTGGCTGTGGCGCTTGTATCAGCGTTGGGCGCGCTCTACTATCGCTTCGTTCGGGATGTCCACTTGAACCGGATGCCGCTGGCTACGCTGGCGATGATAATGTTTGCGATGGGCGTGCAGTTCATCTTTATGGGGCTCCTCGCCGAAATGATCGTGCGCACCTATCACGAATCCCAAAACAAACCCATCTATACAGTCCGTGAGTTGATCAACATCGCGGGCGAAAACGGCCAGGAGACCGGAGAAAAGTGAGAGTGGGAGAGTGCGAGAGTGGGAGAGTGGGAGAATGAGAGAGCGGAAGCGAGCACGCGAGGACGACTGGGATAGTGGCAGAATGGGCGGCGTCCCTGACTCCGATTCTCCCACTCCCCCCTTCTCCCATGCTCCCACACTCCAACACGTCCAGACTCCCACACCCCCACTCTCCCACTCTCCCACACCCCCACTCTCCCACTCTCCCACTCTCCCACTCTCCCACTCTTCTTCTTCCTTCACGCGAGTCACGGTACTCGGGATCAAAGTTGATAACGCCAGCGAGGACGAAGCGTTTTCATTAATAGATGCGTGGATCGATGGCGCGGCGCCTACCTACATGGCTGTTGTGAACGCGGCGAAACTCGTTTCGGCTCGCCGCGATGACGATCTGCGCCAGGCGCTAATGGACGCCGATCTGGTCACGGCCGATGGGATGTCGGTAGTGTGGGCATCGCGTCTGCTGAGATCGCCCCTCAAAGAACGCGTCACCGGCATTGACATGTTCGAGAGGTTGATCGGTCACGCGGCCAGGCGTGGGGCTTCCGTTTACCTCCTGGGTGGGCGCGATGAAGCGGTCGGCGGAATAGTGGCGCGATTCAGACGTGAATACCCAAACCTCAGAGTGGCAGGCTACCGAAATGGCTACTTCACTGGTGCGGAAGCGGTTGGCGTAGCCGAACAGATCAGGCGAAGCGAGGCCGAGCTGTTATTCGTAGCGATGGGATCGCCGATGCAGGAGATCTGGATTGCGTCGAATCTGGCTGCCACCGGAGCTCGCTTCGCTTTAGGCGTGGGCGGAGCATTTGATCACCTGAGCGGACTCTCGCGCCGCGCCCCCAGGTGGGTGCAACAAGCAGGTATGGAATGGTTGTACCGGTTGTTGAGCGAGCCTCGCCGGCTGTGGCGACGCTACCTGATAGGCAACCTGCTGTTCACATGGCTTGTAGCGAAACAGCTCGTGTCCCGCCCTCGGTGATCAACTCGTGTACACTGCAGACTCGGAGAGTGCGTTGCCGCTCGTGAGAGCCGCGTGCTAGTATCAGCTTCGCCCGTCCTCATAGAATTTTCGGAGGTCTGTTCACGGGATGGTCCGCTCTTCAACGCTTTCGATCGCACTAAGTGCGTTCGCCCTGATATACCTAATCTCGCAATCAGCTTTCTCGTCGACCGCGCCGTTGGCTTGCTACACCCGCGATCAACAAACGGAGCAGGATCAAGTCAAGAAGGGTGAGAAAGAGAAGAAGCGCGCCCAGAGAGACGCAGAGAAGACCAGCAAGCATAAAAAACCGGAGGAGCGGGAGGGCGCAGATGCGAACGCGTCGGCCCGCTCGGAAGAAGAAGTAACCCTGGTTTCGGACAGCCAGTCCGTGGCCGGCGACGTGGTTCTGTGTGAGGGCTACGTCAACGCAACTCAAGGGGAGATTCGGCTCCAGGCGGACCGAGTGACCTTCAACAAGACAACCCGCGATATGGTCGCCGAAGGGAACGTCATCTTCGATCAGGGCGCCGACCAGCGGGTGACCGCCAAACGAGCGGAGATCAATTGGAACTCAAAGAGGGGCGTCTTCTGGGATACCACGGGTTTCACCAATCGAACCCAGACCGGAGACTACATCTTCTTCACCGCCGACCGCGTGGAAAAGACCGGACCCGAAACCTACGAGCTGATCAATGCCAGGGTCACTGCTTGCGAAGACGTCATACCGAAGTGGGTCTTTTCAACCAGGCGCGCCGAGTTGAAGATGAACGATCGCTTGAAGCTGTACAGATCGGTCTTTCGTGTAAAGGACGTGCCTGCTTTCGTTCTGCCATACGCGTGGATCCCGGCCACTCGAACCCAGCGCAAGTCGGGCTTCCTGATTCCGACCTCAGGGACCTCGAACGCGAAAGGGCGCACGTTCAAGGTCGCCTACTACCAGACGCTCGGTCAGTCAGCTGACATCACGTTTCGGAGCGACGTCTACACCAGTCGCGGGATTGGAACCGGAGCGGAGTTTCGCGCCCAGACTTCCGACGACTCGTTTATGCGGCTGGGAGTGTTTACAGTCAAAGATCGGTTGTTTGGTCCCCCCGGCGAGAACCAGGGGGGCACTGCCTTCGTAGCCGAGAGCGTTCAGTACCTGCCTCATGGCTGGCTTGCCGTTGGGAACGTCTCACTGGTGTCCAGCCTTCAGTTTCGCCAGGTCTTTTCAGATGACATCAGCCAGGTCGTCGATCCCCGGCGCGAGTCGAGCTTCTACGCTACCAACAACGCCAAATACTTCAGCTTCAATCTTCTTGCGTCGAACGAAACGACGACACTCTTTCGCCCGAGCGCTTCGTCTGCACATGCCGGAACCGACTTCGATGTCAAAATCCGCCAGGCGCCTGAAATAGACATTCTCGTGTACCCGCATCGGATTTTCAGCAGGTTGCCGATCTACTTTTCGCTGGATACAAGCCTGGGAGCGCTAAAGCGCGAGGAGACGGTCGCAGGCAGCCCAGTTCTGAACACGCCTGCTGCGGTGCAGCGTTTCGATCTCCAGCCGAAGATAACAGTAGCGCTTGCGACTTTCGGGGGGATCGCTGTCACGCCTAGCCTGGCGCTGCGCGAAACGTTCTATACCAGCAGCTTCGACCCCCGCGTTCCCGTCTTCGATCCGGACCGGTTCTCTCTTGTGGCCACCGACCCTAGGCTGGATCCAACGAGCCCGACTTTTAAGCCGGGGCTGGCCTTCTTCGACAGCAGTCTGCTGAATCCGATCGTGCCCGTGAACGTGTCGCGCCACTACGCGGAGCTCGCAGTGGACGTGAGACCCCCGGCACTGGAAAGAGAGTTTTTGAACGAGGACGGCTCGCGTCGATTCAAGCACGTCATCGAGCCCTATTTCACCTATCGCACGATCAGAGGCATCGGTGGCGAATTCAACAACATCATCCGTTTCGACGATCGTGACGCGGTTGCGAACACGAACGAGTTTGAATACGCGATCGTCAATCGCTTTTTCACTAATCGCCGAGTCTCTGATTTCGGCCGCAGGCGTTCACGCAATCGGCAGAATCAGCCATCTGAGATGGAGCCGCTCGGCCCTGAAGACCGGAAAGGCGATCGCACGCGGGCCCCTGACGGTAAGGGCGTAGATCCCGGCGGGAAGGAACCGGCAGCGGCTGGGGCGCCCGAAAAACCATCGGCAACGGAAGGCACTCAAGCGGGAGGAGAACAGCAAGAGAAGAAACTGAAACTGGAATCCGGCAAGCAGGCAGACATGGCGAGGGAGGCCGAAGAGCGACGGCGCGGCCAACCCCGAACGCCCGGCGATAAAGTACGCGACACAGATAGTCGCGGGGCGGATGATGCGCAAGAGGCTGCAACGAACGAGGACTCGCCAGTCCAGCCTTATGAGCTGTTGAGCATCAAGGTCGCCCAGAAGTATTTCTTTGATCGCAACTTTGGAGGGGCGATTGTCGAGGGACAGCGAAACCAGTTCTATCCGATCAACACCTTGTCTGGTTTTACATACGGCGGGCAGGTCCGCAGTTTCTCTCCCGCCAATTTGCAGGTGCGATATCGCCCGCTCTCATCAATCTATGGTGACGTACGGATGGACATCGGCGCGGGCAACGAGGTGGTGCGCAACGTCACGGTCTCTGCCGGACTGGATACGGACAAGGTATCGGTGAAGACAAGATGGTATTTTTCGCGGCGCATCGACGTGGATGCGAACCGGTTTGAGGCGGGTACCTTTCCCGGCAACCAGCTTGTCACAATAGTGCAGTTTGGCAACGAAGCCGAAGGTGTCTACGCCGGGACGCGAATCGACTACGACTTCACGGACCGGTTCGTCACCGCGGAAGAGATCTCGAGAGGCCGGTTGAGGCATTCGCGGAGCTACATCGGCTATGGGTGGGACTGTTGCGGAGTGCAGTTCAACTACAACACCTTTAAGGCGGGACTGCGCAACGAGAGCGCTTTCTCGTTTACCTTCACTCTGGCAGGTCTTGGGAGTTTCGGTTCGGATCAGTTTTCTCAGCTTGGCGGGGGGCAAGGCGGCCGCAAGCGTGGCAAAAAGATTCGCCGCGACCGCTACGACGATTATTAGGCGGTGGACTAGCCCCAACAGCGAAGCGGGAAAGCGTTTTGACCGGCTTGCTCATTAGCAGCCCGAGAGGGCAGTATTGATGTCGCGGGCGCCCGAGCGAGGCAATATTATTGACAGCGTGATACTTTGATGTTAAGTTACGCTCGATACTCCAGATGGGCGTGCCCCCCAAAGATTAACCTATGCTAAAGAAAGGCGGGTTCAGCTTCGACGACCGCGAAAAGGAGATCCTCTACGC
>JBGPFL010000444.1:0-5083 GCA_041483295.1 Blastocatellia bacterium
CGAGGAGCTCTGGTTCCCGGAATGGGACTTGAAGGGGACGCCGTGGAGTTCCGAGCTTTATGAGAAGTGGTCGCCGTCCAACTCCGTAAAGAACTTCAAAACGCCGGCGCTGGTGATCAGCGGCGAGCGCGATTATCGGGTGCCCTACACTCAGTCGCTTCAGTTCTACACGGCGCTCCAAAAGATGGGGGTTCCATCCAGGCTGCTTATCTACTCGAATGCGGGACACTGGCCGAGCTGGTACGAGATGGCGCTGTACTACACGGCGCACCTCGAGTGGTTCAACAAGTATCTGGGCGGCGGGGCGCCTCCGTGGACGACGGAGCAGTTTTTGAGGAACTCAGTATTTGACCCGGATACTGGAAAGCGCGTCGATCGGAGGAGCGACAAAGACCAGTCCTCCCAGCGGTGAGCACTCACGGGTTCGACAGAGGCCGCTTTCGCGTGCAGCACGCGAGGGAACTGAGGCGCAGAGGTCATAGGCGGCTCACCATTCCTGTAGGCCGGGCCTTTGATTGTCAACTTGTCTCTCACTTTGCGGTGATTCTACTCTCAGCCTGCTCGGCCTGCGGTAAGCTCGACGTTAACGTAGATCTCTCTCAACGGAATGCTTTGACCGAGCGTAACCAGCTTGATCTCACGTTCGAGACCCTCAATATCGGACCGCAGCCAGTGTCCGTCGGGTTGGCGTAGGTAATGGGTCACGTAAGGCCTGTCCTGCGCAATTAGCAGGTACTCCTCAAAGCTCTCGATGGATTGATAGGCGAGGAACTTATTGCCTCTGTCGTAGGCCTCGGTGGAGTCCGACAGTATCTCGACGATCAGGGTAGGATTGACGAGAACATCGAGACCTTGAATCTTCTCGATGAGCGGGCTGCCGCACACCATCACAACATCGGCATATCGGTAAGGCGGCGCTTTCGGCACCTTGAGTCGCATGTCTGCTGGCAACAACGAGCACTCGCGGTTTGCAGACCTACTGTGGAGCCCAGTGATAACGTTGATTGCGATTCGGTTGTGGCTGAGACTGCCTCCGCTCATCGAAACGACTTGGCCGTCGAAGTACTCGAGTCGCTCTTCGGAGTTCTTATCGAGTTCTATGTACTCTTCCAGAGTGCAGCGGTGCTCGGGTATGGCGGCCATCGTGGGTGCTCCTCAATCCCGTTGAAAACATCGACATTCTAGCACGAGCGGGGAAAATGTCGGCAGCCATGTAGAGACTGCAGAAGAATCGCCTTAACATTGAGGGCGTTGCAGAGTGTGTTAAAACTTTGAAGCATTGTTCACCGCGGAGGCGCAAAGGACGCAGAGGGGGCGCAGAGTTCCCGAATCAGATCTCTGCGCCCCCTTTGCGTTCTCGGCGCCTCTGCGGTGAAGCGCGCTTTCACGAGAGTCCGCTTCCCAGTGACACAAGCTGGAGTCTACAGCTGTCCTTGTGTCACGCAGTTCGACGGGATCGCATTAGTTCACCCTATGCCCGCAGCCGCAAGCGCTGCCCATGCCGTATGGGGGTGAATGATGTCGCTGTGCGCGCCGGAGGGAGGACCGCCGTTAACAATCACCTTGTTGGCGTCGAGGTTCGTCCATTTGCCGGCTTCAAACGGGTAGGCCGCTCCTGGTTTTGCGAGTTGAGTCTGCTTTGCATCTACGGCTTGGGCGCCATCGTGGCCCATAGCGCCCCAACGGAACAGAGTGTCTGTCTGGTCGGCGGCATCCTGCCCGGCAACTACCGACGCCAGCGGATAGGCCGTCCCCACTGCCAGGTCTTTGAGAGAGTGGGTCGTCAGCAGCGGTCCATCAACCCTGCTCGCCATTCCTACCAGTTCGCCTTTTCGGTTCTTGTCGAAGGGCAAGGCCTCGGCGAAAGTGAAATGTGAGAATGCTCCCTGAAGTAGAAAGAGTGATTTGATCGGCGACTTGCTGCCTACCTGCGAATCCGGCAGCCCGGTCAACGAGTAGGATACCAGCCGCGCGCCAAAGGAATGCCCGAGGAGATGGATTCCAATACCCGGAGCCGTTTCGTGCAAACGGTTGATCAAAGGCGCCAGGCCCGTTCTACCGACGACTCCTGCGCGCTCCTTCATTTGCCAGTATGTTGCCACCCGAAGCGCGGCCTTCGCGCCATTCCATAGTCGGCTGAACTGATCGCCAAATCCTGCCGCCCCGCCCCCCGAGTCGTCCGCCGGTTCCTGATCGGCAAGTGCTTCAAACACCTCGCGCCAATTGTCGTCGCCGGCCAAAACCCCACGTTGTTCCAGGTTGTCTGGCGACGAGGGGCTCGGACTGGACTTGTCCACGAGCCGGCTGAGGGTCGCTTTGAATTGCTTCAGGGCGGCTTCGGTCCTCTGTTTGCGGTCGAGCAGTTGCTTCAAGTCAGCGAGGACGCGGTGCTGTTGATCGGTCTTGAATACTTTCTTCAACTCCCCGAAGAGGTTGCCTCCTGAGTCGCCGGCTCCGAGGCTGACGGCACCGCCCGCGGAATCGCCCGCCTCGTCATCGGGCCACTTGATCGAAGGCCAGATGACTCCCGCCGTCCCGATCTTTGCGTCGCGTCGCTTTGGTATGCTCGGATCATCGAGCAGCTTTCGCATTTCTCCGAAGAAGCGCTGGTAGAGGTTTAGCGCAGTCGTCGCATCATTGTTCCAACCATGAGAAAAAATGAACAGGTCGCTCAGATCCTGCGCCTTCGCTTCATCCACGAATTCGTCGAGCGCCGCCGCGTCCTCCGGCTGGCCATCTTCATTGAACCTGAGATCCCAAAATGGAAAGCCTGCCACTGTTTGCGTCATATCTTCCTCCTTTGCAAGAATGCTGTCGTCAGATAGATCTTGAGTCCACGCCCTCAGGAATCAGACCGATTGAATCGCGCGCATCAGGTCGAGCAGTCCATGTCCCTCAAAGTAGCGCTCCCGTCCAAGCGGAGTGGCGCTTTCGAGGAAAATACGCTTCACTTCTTCGGGCCGTTGAATGAACTCCCGCCGAATGGACAGGAACGCGGCGACTGCGCCGGAGACATGAGGCGCCGCCATACTGGTGCCCGTATCATCAATATACGCCGCCGGACTATCGGGCACTTCGCCGCCGTTGCTCACAAGCTTCTTGCCGGCGGCGCAGGAGGTAACGCGTTCTCCGGGAGCTACCAGGTCCGGCTTCAGGCGGCCATCGCCGGTAGGCCCTTTTGACGAGAAATAGGAGACCCCATAGATGTGCGGCATATCTCGGTGCGTCGCCCCAACCGTAATTGCGAACGCCGAATTGCCGGGGTCATTGATGGTGTTCGAGAGTCCCACCTTTGTCTGTCGCTGAAGTGCGCCGACTCGGCCATAGCCGGTGTTGCCCGCCGCCACGACCACGACCACCCCGCTCTTCACTAACCGGTCAACTTCAACGCATAATGGGCTCTGTCCGCACGCGAACATCTCAGCATCGAACTCATATCCGATGCTGAGGTTTACGCCATGGACGCGCAGCAACTTCGGGTCGCCGTTGAGTTCCTCCCTGATATATTGCAAGGCGCTCATCACATTGCTGGCTCTGCCTCCTCCATCGTTGTCCAGCGCTTTCAGGCTGATGAGCCTACACTCCGGAGCTACGCCTCTGAGTTGGCTGGAA
This sequence comes from Blastocatellia bacterium, assembly GCA_041483295.1. Classification (GTDB taxonomy): domain Bacteria; phylum Acidobacteriota; class Blastocatellia; order UBA7656; family UBA7656; genus DASYSA01. Next base: position 3,613 of record JBGPFL010000444.1, read on the forward strand.
TCACCGATGTAGCGGGTTTCGATCCTTTCGCTCTTGTTCGCCCCATCAGGATCCGACTCGGACACCTTTTCGTATACCTCGAAATCGGTTCCCGCCTTCCGGTTGATGCCTATGCCGCCTGCGATAATACCCGCCACGTGTGTGCCGTGTCCGAATCCGTCGGTGAGCGCGTCTTTAACCGTTTCCTTCGTCGGCGGAGCATCACCGCTGAAGTCTCGGTGGAGGTCGGCTACATCGGGGTGGAGGAGTGTGTGCCGCGAGGGATCTTTCGAATTCCCAAAATGCGCGTGTCTGGCATCAATGCCGGAATCAATGACCGCCCAGATAATGCCTGCGCCAGAGGCAGCATACGCGCGGACCGCGGCATCCCCCTTTACCGTGGCTACCGAGCGGTCTATTAGCGGTTTCACCGGGAAGTCCGGCCAGATTCGATAGATCACGCGATCCCGTTTCTCCGCCTTCTCGTCCTCTCTAACGAGTTTGCGCCATTCGTTCACGCTGATCTTGCATCGGTAATAAGTTCTCGAGATCAGGATTGGGCGCCGCTCAGCAGCCTTCTTTCCCAGCACCTTCGAATACAGTTCTTTGAATTTCTCGCTTGCAGCCACTAGTCCTTCCCTGTAAAGCAGATTGAGTTCGACCATATACGGTCCCGGCTCGCTCTCGCTCGTGGGAAGCTTCCATTCCGCTCGCTGCTCCTTGTCGTGTAACGCAGGAGGGATGGTAGCACGTCCCATCGACGGCCTATCGTGCTCGACAGTCTTCGCCTTCGATGAGATTTTACGAGCGGGCCGTGTCGCCTTGCGGGTCTTTTTTTCATTCATAGCGATCTCTCCTTGGGATTAGGCTTTTCATATTCGCCAGGCTGGTGTGAGATGTCGGATCGCCTCCAAGACTTCCATTCATGACGCGGCGGGCCGCGCAGCCATCTGGAATTGCTTTCGCGCCGCCGATACGAAATCTTCCCGCCTCTCTAAAAGCGGGCAGCCACTATTAAGAGAGACGGAAAGTGCGATCCCGACAATGCCGACAATCTCGAAGTGAGGTCAGTGGTCAGTGGTCAGTGGTCAGGTTGTCAGTTGTCAGTTGAGTCACCAGCAGCGTTCGGCAGACTGGGCAGTTCCTCGCCTATAAGAGATCCGTGCGGCCACTGACCACTGACAACTTGACCACTCACCACTGACAACTGACCACTGACCACTGCCTATTTTGCGGGCTGGACGGCTCCGCGAGCGTTCGGCAAGTCGTAAGTCTTGCCATACAGAATCCCCGCGATCGAGCGGCTCATCTCTTCCAGCTTCGTGCCGCCCGTGTTGTTTAACAGGACAATCAAGTGTCTCTCATCGACCAGGCGCTGGATAAATGTATTGAACCCATTGATTCCTCCGCCGTGCGCAGTCGCCGACACAGTTTCGTTGGTGTTGCCGACTTTAGCCCTGGCGACGCTCCAGCCGAACGCGTAGTTCTCCAG
>JBGPFL010000445.1:0-5077 GCA_041483295.1 Blastocatellia bacterium
GCCAGCTGGCAGGCCCTGGCGGATGCGGTGAACTACAAATTGCTGAAGACTCATATGCGGGTGGAGGCTGTGTCAGAGATTGCAACTTGATTGCGTTCGAGACCTCTGCGTACCTCTGCGTCCTCTGCTGTTGAATCCCTTCCCGGAGACTCGACCACCGCAGAGGACGCGGAGGTACGCAGAGGTTTTCAAAGACTATCAAGTTGCAATCTCTGACACAGCCTCCACCCGCATATGAGTCTTCAGCAATTTGTAGTTCACCGCATCCGCCAGGGCCTGCCAGCTGGCTTCGAGTATGTTGTCCGACACTCCTACTGTGCTCCACGACTCGTCCTCGTCCGTAGTTCGGATCAGCACGCGCACCTTAGCGGCAGTGGCTTTGTCAGCATCAAGCACACGGACTTTGTAGTCGGTCAGGTGAACCGCACTCAGGCACTCAAAGTCATCTGCAAGAGCGCGCCTCAGGGCGCGGTCGAGAGCGTGAACCGGACCGCAGCCCTCAGCCACGGCCTCCAGCATCTGGTCGCCCAGCCACAATTTCACAGTGGCCTCCGACCGCAGGTTCAGATCGTGGTCGCGCTCCGTCGCAACGCTGTAGCTCTCAAGCCTGAAAAACTCGTGGAAGTTTCCAACCGCCTCTTCGAGCATGAGCTTGAAAGAACCTTCGGCAGCTTCGAATTGAAATCCCTGGTTCTCGAGTTCCTTTATCCGTTTCACTACTGCGGGCAGGTTGGCCTCGTTGCCGGTCACGTCTATGCCCATCTCGGCAGCCTTGTACAAAACGTTGCTCTTGCCGGAGAGATCGGACACCAGCACGCGCCGGCTATTGCCGGTCCACTCAGGATCGATGTGTTCGTAGGTCGCCGGATCGCGCATAACAGCACTCACGTGAATTCCACCCTTGTGCGCGAAGGCGCTGCGTCCGACAAAAGGCAGGTCGGCCCGATGAGGAAGGTTCGCGAGCTCAGCGACGTAGCGCGAAAGTCCGGTGAGGGTCGTGAGCCGCTGGCGGCCGATCGTCTCATAGTCGAGCTTCAGCTCCAGAACCGATATTACCGAGCAGAGATTCGCGTTCCCGCATCGCTCGCCGTAACCGTTGATGGTCCCCTGAACCTGTCGCGCTCCGCACTCGACCGCCGCGATCGAGTTGGCCACGGCCAGGTCCGAATCGTTGTGGCAGTGAATGCCGAGCGTAATGGAGATCAGCTTCTTGACTTCACCTATCACGCCGGTGAGCCGGCTGGTCAGCGTCCCGCCGTTTGTATCACAAAGCACGATCGAGTCCGCTCCAGCCTGCTGGGCCGCGGCGAGCGTGCGCATTGCGTAGCCGGGATCGGCGGTGTAGCCGTCGAAAAAGTGCTCGGCATCATAAATCACCTCGCGGCCCTTCGACTTCAAATAGGCCACAGAAGCCGATATCAAGGCGAGGTTCTGTTCAAGGGAGATGCCGAGCGCCTTGGTCACGTGCAGATTCCATGTCTTGCCGAATATCGTGACGACCGGGGTCTCCGATTCCAGCAGAGCCTTGAGGTTGGGATCTTCCTCAGCCCGATATTTCGGATGGCAGGTACTGCCGAAGGCGGTCAGCCGCGCGTGCTTCAGATTCAGCGAGCGCGCTCGTTCGAAGAACCCCGCGTCCTTGACGTTTGACCCGGGCCACCCGCCCTCGATGTAGTCGACGCCAAGCTCGTCAAGCTTTTGCGCCACCATTAGCTTGTCTTCAACAGAGAACGCTACTCCTTCGCCTTGGGTGCCGTCCCTCAGAGTCGTGTCGTAGATCTTTACTCTCATTCTAACCAATGCCCTCCCCGCAATGCCCGATACCGTGGTCGCCTGATATGGCGGCCCTTTGCCGTCCGCCCCCGATCCGGGCAGTTGGGCCCGAGTGGTAATAAGAGTCCGAACCGGGGGCGGCCACAGAGAGCCGCCAGTACAGGCTGCTTGGTCAGTTGTCCGTGGTCCGTGGTCCGTCGTTCGACACCAAGTCGTTAGTAACCACTGACAACGGACAACTGACCACTGACTCCTAGGGCAACACCGTGTCGCCCATCAGGTACTTGTCAACTCCTCTGGCGGCGCGGCGCCCGTCCGCAATTGCCCAGACCACCAGTGACTGGCCGCGCGACATATCGCCTGCGGCAAAGACTCCGGGCACGTTGGTCATCGAATCTTCGTCGATCGCAACGTTGCCGCGGCCATCGATCTTCACTTCGATCTGATCGAGTAGCCCGTCTCGTTCGGGGCCGAGAAAACCCATCGCCAGCAAAACCAGCCCAGCAGGCCAGACTCTCTCGGTACCCGGAATCTCTTTGGGAACGACCCGTCCGTTGTTATCGGCTTGCGCCCACTCGATCGCAACGGTGTGGATTTCCTTCACGTGTCCCGTGGCGTCTCCGACGAACTGCTGTGTCATTACGCAGTACTCTCGCGGGTCGCGTCCGAAAGTTGCCGCGGCTTCCTCCTGCCCGTAGTCCAGCCTGTAGATCTTCGGCCACTGCGGCCAGGGGTTGTCAGCCGCACGATCATCAGGAGGCCTGGGCAGAATCTCGAACTGCACCAGACTCCGGCACCCGTGCCGCATCGCGGTGCCAACGCAATCGGTCCCGGTGTCGCCCCCGCCGATTACGATAACGTCCTTGTCGTTTGCCGATATGTAACTCAGATCGCGATGAGCGCTATCCAGCAGGCTCTTGGTGTTCGCATGAAGAAATTCCATCGCGAAGTGAATGCCATGAAGGTCGCGGCCCTCGACCGGGAGGTCTCTGGGCTTTGTTGCCCCGCCGCACAATGCCAACGCGTCAAATTCGTTCCTCAACTTATCGGCGGGATAGTTCTTGCCCACCTCGGTGCTGGTGACAAAACTCACGCCTTCCTCAGCCATCAAATCTATTCGTCGCTGTAAGACCGCTTTATCCAGCTTCATATTTGGAATGCCGTACATCAGCAGTCCGCCAATGCGATCCGCGCGTTCGAAGACTGTCACCCAGTGACCGGCCTTGTTGAGCTGTGCGGCGCACGCAAGACCGGCCGGTCCCGAGCCGATCACCGCGACTTTCTTGCCGGTCCGTATGTCCGGAGGCTCGGCTATGACCCACCCTTCTTCAAAGGCGCGGTCAATGATTGCATTCTCGATAGTCTTTATGGTGACAGGCGCCTCGCTGATGCCCAGCACGCACGAGCCTTCGCAGGGCGCGGGACACACGCGGCCGGTGAACTCGGGAAAGTTGTTGGTCTTGTGCAGCCGGTTCAGGGCTTCCCGCCAATGTCCCTGGTAGACGAGGTCGTTCCACTCTGGAATCAGATTATTGACCGGACAGCCTGAGGCCATCCCGTTGATGAGCTTGCCGGTGTGACAGAAGGGCACTCCGCAGTCCATGCAGCGCGCTCCCTGATCCCGGAGCTTCTCCTCCGGCATGTGCGCGTGGAACTCTTGCCAGTCACGAATTCGCTCCGCGGGTTGCCGGGCGATCGGGAGCGCCCGCGCATATTCCATGAAGCCCGTCACTTTTCCCATAGAATCCTCAAAACAGGAAATGCGAAATGCGAAATGCGAATTGCGGCATGCCGGGAATCGCAGTCAAATCTGAATTTCGCATTTCGCAATTCGAATTTCGCATTTCCTCACTTTCCCCCGACTCGCGCCTGGTCGTGCGAGTTCAACTCAAAGGCGCTCATCACGGCCTGGTCCGCCGACACGCCAGTCCGCATCATCCGGCGCTCGGCTTCCAAAACCCGCTTGTAGTCATTCGGTATTACCTTCACGAAGAGTCGAAGCCAATCATCCCAGGTCGCCAGGATTTCCTGAGCGCGCCGGCTGCCGGTATACTCCGCGTGCCGAGAGATCAGATTGGAAACAAGCTCTATCTCGTCGGCCTCGCTGAGCGATGTCAACTGGACCATCTCCTTGTTGCAGCGCTGCCAGAAGTAGCCGTGCTCATCGAGCACGTAGGCGATCCCGCCTGACATGCCCGCCGCGAAATTGCGTCCGGTCGGACCAAGAACGACCACCCTGCCCCCGGTCATGTACTCGCATCCGTGATCCCCCACGGCTTCCACCACCGCGTTAGCGCCGCTGTTGCGCACGCAGAATCTCTCGCCGGCGAGTCCGCGGATGAAGGCCTCGCCGCTCGTGGCCCCATAGAACGCGACGTTGCCGATGATGACGTTCTCTTCCGCAACAAACGTCGCCTCCGTCGGCGGATAGACCACGATCTTTCCACCCGACAGTCCCTTGCCGACATAGTCGTTCGCATCGCCTTCCAGGGTGAGCGTGACGCCGCGCGGTATGAACGCGCCAAAGCTCTGTCCAGCCGAGCCCTTGAAGTGGAGGCTTATGGTGTCGTCGATAAGCCCGGCCGCACCGTAGCGGCGCGTCACTTCACTGCCGAGCATCGTACCCACCACGCGATTGCGGTTACGAATGGGCAGGGTTGCCGAAACCGGCTGCCCTTTTTCGAGGGCCGGTTTGCAAAGGTCGAGCAACACTGTCTTGTCGAGAGTGTCGTCAAGCCCGTGATCTTGCTCTATCTGGCAGTAACGCCCTACGTCGTCTGGCACGTCGGGCCGGTGGAGTATCCTCGAGAAATCGAGCCCTCGTAACTTCCAATGGTCGACTTCCTGACGCATCTCGATGCATTCGCTGTGGCCGACCATCTCGTTGATCGTGCGGAACCCGAGGCCGGCCATCACCTCGCGGACTTCCTGGGCGATGAAATGCATGAAGTTAACGACGTGCGAGGGGTCCCCCATGAACTTCTTTCGAAGCTCCGGGTCCTGCGTCGCAACCCCTACCGGACAGGTATTCAGATGGCAGACGCGCATCATCACGCAGCCGAGCACGACCAGCGGGGCAGTCGCAAATCCGAACTCTTCGGCTCCCAGGAGCGCCGCGATCACGACGTCGCGTCCGGTCTTCAACTGCCCGTCGGTCTCTATGGCGACGCGGCTACGCAGGTTGTTGAGGACCAGCACCTGGTGCGTCTCAGCCAGGCCGATCTCCCATGGAACTCCGGCGTGCTTGATGCTCGTCTGAGGCGACGCGCCGGTGCCCCCGTCGTGGCCGCTTATCAGGATCACA
>JBGPFL010000446.1:0-5069 GCA_041483295.1 Blastocatellia bacterium
ACAGCGACAGATGCTCGGGCCGAATGACCAACGCTTCGCGCAGGTTGAACTCCCAGTCCGCCGGCGTCTGGTCGGGGAATCCGGCGATCAAGTCCAGACTGATGTTGGTGAACCCGGAGTCACGCAACGCCTCGACCGTGCATCGGGCCCCCCTAGCCGTGTGGGTGCGGCTTAGCGAGACAAGCTCGCGGTCTATGAACGACTGAACGCCAATGCTTGCGCGATTGATGCCCGCTTTCCGCCATGCCGCCAGCTTCTCTCCGGCGAATGTTCCCGGATTGATTTCGATGGTGAGTTCGGCGTCGGGTGCGACGTCGAACACTCGTTTGCAGGCGTCGATCAACTCAAGGATCTGGGCCGCCTCAATAATCGAAGGCGTGCCTCCTCCGAAGAAGATCGTATCGACCTGTGGCTTGCCTGCCTCCACATCAGGATTCCGGTCAGCGAGGGACGAACCCCAGTGCTCGATCTCCCTGGCCACTGCGCGAACATATCTTGAAGCCAGCGCATCACCGAAATCAGTGGTGTTGAAGTTGCAGTAGGTGCACTTCCGCTCGCAGAAAGGAATGTGAATGTAGATGCCCGCCTGTTGATGCACAGTGAGATTATATCCGAAATGGGAAATTCGAAATGCGAAATTCGAAGTGCGAAATTTCGCCATTCGCAAATTCGCCGCATTTCGCATTTTGCATTTCGCATTTCGAATTTCCATTGTGGATTCTCAATGCGAAATCAGGTATTCTTCCCGCTCTGATTCATCTCCTGTTCGATAGCATTACCTGGGTTACCATCCGAGCGAGCTCGGATGAAAGGAGCTAGGATGAGCCCCCTGGAAGGCCTCAAAGGTCAGCGAGTATTGGTAACCGGAGGCGCCGGCTTTGTCGGTTCAAACACCGTCAAACAGCTTCTCCAAAGCGGCGCCTCGGTCACGGTGTTGGATGACTTCTACACCGGCGCAGAAGACAACCTCCCTGCTTCGGAGCCTCACCTCGAGGTGATTCGCGGCAGCGTCACCGACTTCGATCTGGTGCACAAAGTCGTCAAAGGCGCCGAGGTCATCATTCACCAAGCCGCTCGTAACATTATTGTCTCGACCCGCAATCCGCGCGAAGACTACGAGGTCAATATCGGGGGCACGCTAAACGTGCTGTTGGCCGCGCGCGAGATCGGCGTGCGCCGCGTGGTCTACACCTCTTCGGCTTCAGTCTACGGCAATCCGCGTTATCTGCCGATCAACGAAGACGACGCGACCAACATGCTCAGCCCGTATTCAGTGTCGAAGTTTGCCGGCGAGAACTACTGCAAGGCGTTCTACGAGAGCTATGGGCTGTCGACCGCCGTCGTGCGCTACTCGAACATATTTGGCCCGGGCCAGCGGCCCGACAATCCCTACTGCGGTGTAGTTTCGAAGTTTTTCGAGGCTGCAGCTGCCGGCCTGCCCCCGCGCATTCACGGCGACGGAGAGCAGACGCGAGACTTCACTTTCGTCGACGACGCCGTGGAAGCGACTCTGCTGGCCGCTTTCATGGCCAAAGCCGATGGGCAGATCTACAACGTCGGCACCGGCCGCGAAACGACAATCAATCAACTCGCTCGCATGATTCTGGAGATCGAGGGAGCTAGAGTCGAACCGGCTTATGTTGACCGCCGCGACATCGACAACATCCGCCGCCGCGTCGTCAACATCGAAAAGATCCGCCGCGAGTTGCGCTGGGTCCCGTCCGTGACAGTCGAACAGGGGCTTCGCCGCACCCATCAATGGCTCACCGAGCGTTCGGAGCTTACATCGAAGCGAGCCTCAGGATGACCGCCGCTCGGGCGTTTGAGAAACCCCACCCTCGGGTGCTGTGCATTGCGCCGGCATGGAACGAAGGCGATCGGATCACCCGCGTGGTGAGAGCCGTGCCTCAAGATGTGGTTGAATCGACGGTAGTTGTCGACGACGGCTCGGCCGACAACACGAGCGACCGGGCCCAGGCCGCCGGCGCTCACGTGATCAGGCAGGGCGCCAATCGGGGGGTAGGCGCTGCTATTCGAAGCGGAATTGACTTCGCGCTCGCGCACGGCTACGAGATAGTAGTGATCGTATCAGGCGGCGGCAAGACTCCTCCCGAACAGATACCGAGGCTGCTCGAACCTATCGTCAGCGGCGAAGCGGATCTGGTTCAAGGCTCGCGCTATAAACGGGGAGGCGAGTTTCTGCGAATGCCGTTGGGCCGCAGGCTGGGAACCCGAGGCTACACCTTCCTCTTCTCTCTGTTCTGCCGCCGTCGCATCACCGACGCTTCAAGCGGGTTCCGCGCAATTCGTTTGTCACTCTTCGAAGACAAACGGATTAACCTTTGGCAGGACTGGCTGGACCGATACGAGCTTGAGCCATACCTGTTATTCAAAGCCTTACGTCTCGGGCATAGAGTTGTCGAGGTACCGGTAACGATCGAGTATCCAGAAGAAACCGACGGGATCGCTTTTACAAAAATGAGAGCCCTCGTAGATTGGTGGAAGATATTCCGCCCCGTGATCTTCCTGGCGCTCGGATTGAAGAGATGAGCCAAGACCGACTACTTAGCTGCCGACCTCAGGTGCACCCTTCACATTAATGGGTTGGTCGGTGGTTCCAGATTGCTCAAGAATGTCCAACCTGCCCAGCCCAACCTCCTGAGAGTTCGCTAGTATGGTTCCAACTTGAGCACCGGCACCAGGCGCTCCACCGTAGACGTGCCGCCGTGCGTGAAGCCGCTGCCATCCGTCCTCAATCGAAACCCGTGGTCCCCGAATACCAGAAGCGGTTTTGCAGGGTCGAACCTCTGAGCCAGGCGTCTGAACGCAATCTCGAGCTCAGGCCGCGCAAGTTGGACAAGCTCACTCGGGCTGCACTTCCGCTCGTGGATCAAGTCATCAATTCCGTCGATCTTCTCAAGCCGCTTCTGAATGCCCTCTTCAATCAACCCGGCGTAGAAAGCCTCGGTGGTGGTCTCGGTCGATACCAACCCATAACTCACGCCGGCAAGCTTCCAGTGAGAAAGGCACTCTTTCGCAGTCTCTCTCACAACATCGAGGAGCGTCACTCCGAAGCAGTCGATCACAAGCCACTGATGCTCGAGATTCGCTTTGAGAATCTCGGTCAGCGGTTCCGGCAGAACGGCGAGCCTGACCTTCGCTAACTCATCAAGCCGTGACAGCCACTCCGTCGGGCGAATCTGCCCGATGCGATCCTGCGAATAGAGCAGTGCTATCCTTGCGGCGAACTCCTCGGCTGATTTGGGCTCATCATTCTGTAGCAACTCCAAGGCGGCGCGAACCGGGGCGGCATTTCTGGTCCCCGAAGGCGAGTTTATGGTCCCGTCGAGGACCATCTCGAGAATACGATTCACCGCTTCATCCGTTAGGCCGATCTCTTCAAGTCTCTCGAGACTCGCATCACTCACCCATGCGGGCTGAATCACGCCGGCCATCAACTTTCGCTCGTCGGCAGAGAACAGAGAAGGGAGAGCCCTTCCGGATCGCAACGCCTGCTCTACACACCAGGCCACAAGGTTATTCCGCGATGAAGGAGCTTCGCGGCGAATCGCGATCCGCGATCCGAAGCGCTCGAACAGACGATCCAACGCCTTCAACAGGTCATTTCTCTCCCAGGTGCGATCCGTAATTGCGTCAAGAATCGTGTCTGCTTCCACGGTGCGCACCAGCTCCAGCCCGGACAAGTGCTGATCGAACAGCGGCAGGTTTTCAATCTCCGGATACCTTGCCTGCCCCTCGAGATAGGAGAGCGTTTGAGTATTCACTTCAAGCCCCTGGTCGACCCATGACTTGACCCGCGCCTTCACCTCCGCTTGTCCAAAAAAGAGAACAATCCCCTCTTTCAACCGGCGCCGCGCTTCATCAAACTGCTGAAGCGTCTCAGCGATCGGAGCCTCTCTACCGTCGAACCCGCATCTGCACAGCGGTTGAAACTCCAGGCTTGCGATATCGGTGCACGTTTGGCTCCGGGCCTTGGATCGCAGAGCGTCGATCTCCCGACTCAACTCTTCGACCGCCACGTGCTTGCTGCTAGCCACTGCGGGCTTGCGATAAGGCCAGATCTCATGCCGCCTCACCGTAACCCACCACGCATCGTGCTCCGCTCTATACCAGCTCTTATAGAGTTGATACAGGTCACGAGCCTGACCGAGCCATATCTCGAGCGCTTCCGGATCTGAGGGCGAGGGGGGCTGGCCCAGCGCCTCCAGCCGAACGGCGAGATCCGCATTCGCACACTCGGCGATGCAGGGATAGCCGAACAGATGCCTGAACCGCTGCGCCTCGCGCAGGAGTCTTTCAAACCGGTCCGGCAAGCTCGCCAGCTCCTTCGCTCGAACGACAAAACCGCGCGGCGAGCCGATCTCATAGAGGAAATGTTGGAATCCCTGAAGCTCGGTCTCGCCCTTCTCAAGCGCAACCCACTGTCCGATGAATCTCTCGACCTCCGCGGGTAACTCGCCCGCCTCGCCGTTCGCATTGAGCTTCATCAGAAATTCGCTGGCCTGATCTCGCTGCTTCCCGCCCTCCCTCTTCAACTGCTCGATAGCTCGCCGCTGCGCAAGCACGCTCCACTGCTTCGGCACCCGAACGCCAAAACCCTCAGCCAGAGTTTGAAGGTCGCGCAGTTGACTTGTGTTCAGGGCGCGGCCTGGAACGATCTTGTCGTACTGAATCGGATTGGATAGCGTCTCGTACGTCTCCCGATAGGACTTGTTGCCTTTGATGATATCGATCTCGCCCATCACCAACAACGTCACCAGCAGTAAGTGAATCTGATCAGGCACCAATCCGTAGACCGGTCCGCCGAGATGTTCATAGACGCGCGCGGTCGAGGGGTGATGCTCGAGAATCGGAGTGAGCAAAGTGACCAGCTCATGTTGATCGAGCTTCGCGCTCATCGTGTATTCCAGTCCCCTTCTCTGCATCAGGCCCATCGGCACCAGATAGGCTTCGCGTATCAGCTTCACAAACTCGGGCGCCTGTTCCGCACACAAATCGCTCTCCAGGGCGTGGCTCATGAATTGACGATAGGCTTCGCGTGGAAGCGG
>JBGPFL010000447.1:0-5060 GCA_041483295.1 Blastocatellia bacterium
ATGCTGCGCCCATCGTGTCCGTAAGGCCCGGTGCTGCCGACGCCCCATAGCGGCTCCGTTATGAACTCCCTGACCAGTGTTCCATCGTAGTTTCGCTCAGTGAAATTGGGACCCAGATCGTGGCGTTTCAAGTCTGTGAATATGTTTCGAACCAGAAACGGCTGACGCTTCGGCTGTTTCAGAGAAGGAAGTGCGCTTCCATCGTTCGTCTCATTGAAAAGCGGCGAGGCAGTCGCAAAGAGACTGTTTAGAATTCCTTTTGCCGGGTCGAACACCGTCTCTACATCGGCCACTCTTCGGTCATGGCTGATTTGAAGGTCGGGGACGTGACAGTCGGCGCAGCCAATGCGCTCCATCAGCTTACTGCCGCGTTTTGTTAAGTCTGTTTGCTCGTAGATGCCCGGCTTGAAGTAGTTCAGCAGGTAGAACTCATAGAAATCGACCAGGCTGGTCGGAATCTCGTTTACAACTCCATCGCCATCCGGGTCGGCAAGGGGGCTCGCGGTTGGGGGCCCTTCGATCTTGTCGAGCGCCCCATCCAGCACCATTCCGGACGGAGTGGTCATCTTGCTACCGTTGACCGCCGCCATGAGCTCCGGATCCACTGCCTGCATTCCCATCTCATTCTGCAGCGCTCCGACTATGAACTCGCGAATTGAGATCGTGCCGCCGTGATGAAAGAACGGCCGCACTCTAAGATCGGCATTTAGTCCCTGCACGCGAGAGGTGTCTACCGCGCCGCTGGGGCTCGCCGAGATCGATCCATAGTTGATCCCCTTACTGTCTAACGATTTGGTCACAGCAGTGCCGGCCTGGCGCGCTTCTGCTATGGCCTGTGTTCTGATCGAGCGCAGGTCGGCGGTTATCTCGTCCGCTAACATCTCTTTGAGCCCGAGACCGAACAGATGGGGGGCGTCTCGGCTATCAGGTCTGGTGACGACGTTGCCGCCGGTGCCCGCCGAACCACGCGGGCGACCATGACACGAGGCGCAGCTATCGCTGAGTCCCGCGCCGATCGCCAGAGTTGTGTTGATGTCGCCCCTTCCGTCGTCGAAGTTTGGACCCTGACCTTCGGCTCGATTGAACTTACGTTGAAAGAGTTGTCGCCCTCGTCGAATGGCGCGGAACGGATCGCGTGCAATGATGAACGACGAAGAGTTTGGAGTTGTCCAATCACCGCGGCCGGCTCCGATCTCGTCCGGGAGGGATTTGCCGATCCCTTCGTTGGCGGTGTTTGGGGCCTTGGTCTTATCTATTAGTTGGGCGAGAGCGGGCGCCCCAATCAGTATGAGGCAACCCGCCCAGGCGCTGACTATCAGAAGCTTTGATCTGTTGTTGGTATTCATGGCGTACCTTACCTTTCCCAGTCGTGAGTTCTCTGCTGAGACGACGAATGAGACACAGCTGCGGGTCTACCTGAGATCGCAGCCGATCTCAGGTTAGAGAAGATGTGGGCAGCAAGATCAAGGTGAAAGTCGAATGCCGGATAGGGTCTATCGCAAACGCTGTGACGGCACTCACTGACCGCCAGTTTCACTCTTGTGATGGAAGAATGGCGGCAACACGCGAAGGTCCGGGTCGACGCCCACTGCCCGACCAAGGTCCGCGTACTTCGAGCGTTAAGCATTCTTCAATGCTCTCGTTCCCTGGGTTTAATCTCGACCTCCAAAAGACTTGTGCCTCCGAGGTAAACTAAATTTGAGTTCTTTGGATTGATCACGAGACTGATTGGATTACGAAGGAGCGTCTCCCCTCCGGGATCGAGCAGGCTCCAGCTCGTCCCGCCATTCTCAGTCCTGAAGAGTCCCGTCGAGCATAGCGCAAACAGTCGGGCCGGCTCCACGGGATCGATCCCGATGGCTAGGAAGTGTCCGGAGAGTCCGGCGTCGGCGGCCGTGAACGTAACACCGCCATCCGTTGACCGCAGCACGATATTGATGTCGGCTCCATAGGGCTCTCCCAAGTCGCGTTGCACGAAGCCCGCGACGTATACGATTCTTTGGTCCTGCGGATTGATGACGATCCCGTTCACGAAACCGAAGCCCGTGAGCGCGTCCGCGAACGTCAACCCGCCATCGGAGGATCTCGACACCAGCGCTGGGCCATTTATTGAGCCATTGACGCCGGAGACGTATATTACGTTCGAATGCTGAGGGTCGATCGCCAGGGCAAAGGCATTGTTGCCAAGCGGCGTTGTTTTGAACGTCTGACCACCGTCCGTGGAGCGGAGGAGACGATTGGACGCTGCGTAGACGTTCCGGGCGTTTTGGGGATCGAAGGCTATGTTCGTTCCCACGTCAAACGTGCCAGTGTCGATCACCGATGTGCGCCACGAGCGGCCTCCATCGCGGGACCAGAGAATGCCGAAGGGCGAGGCCGTGGCGACGATCCTGTTTCGGTCGGTTGGGGCCACCGCAACCGCTGTGGGGAACGCGCCATCAGGAAGAGTGATCTCGTCGTAGTGCTTGCCCCTGTCCCGGGTCCGAAAGAGGATACCGTCGACGATGATGTAGAGGCTCGGATCCTCGGCGTTGTCGAACACCACGTTGCCGACTTGCGTCGCGCGAAAGCCATTGTCGATCTCCGTAAAGCTTCGTCCGCGGTCGACGGACTTGAAGTTTCGCTCTCCCGAGTTCACATACAGGACTCTCGAGTTGGTGGGGTCAAGATTGACCACGAGAGCCCCTCCCCGGGCCGCGCCCAACTGCTCCGGCTTGAGTCCTAGTGAGGTAAACGTCAACCCTTCGTCGGTCGAGCGCAGTAACCCTTCATTTGAGGCCACGTATAGCGTCGACGGGTTTTCCGGATCGAAGGTGACGAACTGCACGCCCCCTGCCGGCAGGCCGCCGGTCACTTCGCTGAAGGTTGCGCCTCCGTCCATGGAGCGAAGCAGTCCGGTAGTAGTACGGCCCCCCGCTTCAAAAAAAATAGTGTCTCGCTGCGTTGGATGCGGGAATACCTGGAGGGCCGTCCCATATCTTCCGCGGAGAAAAGTGAATGACGCGCCACCGTCCGTCGACTTATAAAACCCGGAATTCTCGTCTGCCACGTACATCGTCTGGGGATCTGACGGCGTGATGACGACGTTGGTGTAATTGACAAAAGTACCATCCTCAAGGGCCGGCTCCGGCAAGCCGATGCCGGTCTGTGGAGCCAGCGTCGTGCCACCATCGGTGGACTTATAGAAGGCGCCGGTAAAGCCGTCAAAGCCCACCACGAATAGCACCGAAGGCACGGTTGGACTCACCGCAACGTCCTTCAACCCGAAGGTATTCGAAAGTTGACTCCAGTGTTCACCAAAGTCCGTCGATCGATACAGCCCAAAGAGAGCCGCTGCATAGACTGTGCGGGGGTTGCTGGGATCGCGTCGAATATTGGGCGCACCCGCCTGGTGCCCGAAGGAGTCGAGGAGGCCGACGTTGGCGGGGTGCCAGCTTTTTCCCCCATCCTTGCTTTTGAAGACGCCAGCGCGACCGGTCGATGCCAGAATCTCACTAGGGTTGTGAGGGTCGATCAGGAACCCGTCGAGGCCGAGGACAAATCCCCGCTCAGGTCCGATGTCGGTCACCGCGACATCTGTCCTCGAAGCTTCGATAGAGGTGGAACCCTCCAGGGCTGCGACACGACTATCGACTTTTCGAGGGTTCGCCCCGCTGCCTCCGCGCACCAGCTCGTCACCTCGCTCTGGATGTTTTCTGATCTTGGCGCAAACTGGCGTTGCCCAGAGAGCTGAAGTTGTCAGCAGTGCGATCATTGCAATCAGTCTTAAGGACGTGTTTAGAGTTTTCATAATTCGATCCTTTCACATCTGATAAACTCTCATTTCCCCGTGTCGGGAACTTGAACTTCCGACGAACCGGAAGTCCCTGAAACCTTTAGGCCCAACCGCTAGTAGCGAGCGCATATCGATGACCGGCTCTGTTTGCATCGGATGGCGCAATTGACCTGAGAAGACTGCGTCCGTTGTACTTCTCCAAGCATCTCCGTGTCGAACCGCATAGTAGATTAGAACCTGCAATGGGCCGCTGT
This sequence comes from Blastocatellia bacterium, assembly GCA_041483295.1. Taxonomy (GTDB): domain Bacteria; phylum Acidobacteriota; class Blastocatellia; order UBA7656; family UBA7656; genus DASYSA01. The sequence goes on from JBGPFL010000447.1 coordinate 4,030, forward strand.
CTCTCATTGCTCATCCTTAAGGAGTCAAGAGCAACGGAGCGGTTGGTATACTCCTCGTCGCGATTCTTGAAATTGCGAATCCTCCTCGCTCTGGTTAATAGCGCGACATACTTTCTGTTCGCAGAATCACTAAGACTCGCCGCGACACGTGGATGCCAAATGGAGCAAGGAATGAGCAGTACAACGAGTGTCATCAAGCAGAGCTTCCAAATCTTGTTCATTATTAATTCTCTTTCTTTTCACCATTGACTTGCGCGCCGAGGTCGGGTTGCCCACCACTCTGCTGAACCATCGACGCCCATAGGGTAGTGAAGATTGTCGGCAAGACATGTCGCGGGTGTCGCGGCCGACCGCTGAAGCTAGAAGTTACCGGCCTCGCGATACGGAGAGGTACGTCAGTCAACGGGCGAAAATGGTGGCGCCATTTTTTTTCGATTGTCCCACATATTCTCTCAATGGAGCCTTGTGCTATAGTTTCTCCCGTCGGTTTTCGTCGTTACGTTTGTATGGCGAAATTTGAAGAACTTCTAGCCGCGACTTCGTTGATCTATAGAAATGCAGCGCGGTAACCGGGCAGCGCACCTAAAACAGTCCTCACTTTTCTTTCAGCGGGGTACGCACAATAGCAGCTCAATAACCGCTTGGGTTTGAGGCACGGGCGACGCCTCTCACCGATACACGCACAGGCAAACGGCCATGCATCGAATGACGAGACAGTGTATGACCAAATACTGGCGGTGCGGTTCCGCGCTGCCCGGCAGAGCGAGTCTTTGCGTTGGCGCCATAGTAATGTTGACTGCCCTTGGGGCCGGGCACGCACGTCCCCTCCCTTCGATACAGCAGCCAGCTCCTATCCAAAACAATTCGGCGCAGGCCGAACCGGACGTTCGTCCACTGGCCCCTGGGAAGCCTATCGAACGAGAGCTGGCCGTAGGTCAGGCTCATGCGTATGCGATCACACTCGCCGCGGGTCAGTTCATTCAAGTAGTCGTCGAGCAGAAAGGTGTAAACGTCGCGCTGACGTTGCGCGC
>JBGPFL010000448.1:0-5029 GCA_041483295.1 Blastocatellia bacterium
CTGCTATTTGTGCGAGCAGCTCATCGGACTCAGGCAATGCCGTGGCTACGTCGGTGCGCTCCAACAGCTTCGTGAATGACTCGTTTACTTCCCTCTGTAAGCGGCTGATGTCTTGCTCGAGAACGACGAGCCGAGACCGCACAAGCTCCTCTATTTGTCGACGAAGCCGATCCTCATGCTCATCTTCCACCTGGATTCCTCCCACACACTAAGAACTGGTTTCCCGCCTTCCAGAGAGGGCTTGCGTTCGCGGAACTGATTATCCCGCAGCACTTATCGCTTGTCAACAATCAAGCCCACTCGATCTCCTGGCCGGGCAAGAGCCGGAATTCAGAAATCTGGTTGGACGACGGGAGGACACAAGTCCGCGGCAGCTCTTAGTCGATGGCGCTCCCTATGTCCGCAGCAAACGTTTTCTCTGGGTTGGGTTTCGGATTTGATCGGCCGCAAAATCCGAGGCTCGGACTTTGACGATTGGCTCGGCTGCTCGCGGACTTTGGATACCAACGGACGGATGATCGTCATCGATCGAAGCCGGGCGCGAAAAAGCGGTCGAGCGTTCTTGAACGGTGCTTGCTTTTTCGAAGGCCGTGGTTGTATCATAACAAGCTTGCTTGAAAGTGGGCTTGGCCCACTTTTTTTCTTAGCAATAATGACTGAAGCTGATCGAGAGGCAATAGCCACAATAGTGGCGCGCGTAACGCATCGCGAGGGCCTGGAGTTGGTCCATTGGGAAGCACTCGGCCCAGCCAACAACTTCGTGTTGCGAATCTTTATTGACAAGCCAGGCGGGGTCAACCACGGCGATTGTGAGAGCGTCAGCAATCAGGTGGGCCTGCTCCTTGATGTGGAGGAGGTGCTTGAGCAGAGGTACACGCTTGAAGTCTCCTCGCCGGGCGTCGAGCGCGGGCTGTACAAGCCGGCCGATTACGAACGCTTTGCAGGATCGAAGGTGAGGCTTAGGGCCTCGACGCCTGTAAACGGGCAGCGAAATTTTCGGGGCAGGTTGGTCGGCATCGACCAGAATCTGGTTACGCTGGATGCCGATACCGTCGGCAAGGTTGAAATACCTTACGATCATATCGTGAAGGCGAACATCGAGTATGAGTTTTAGGACGCGGAACTGGAATTCTAATCCGCTTCCAGGGAAAGAGATATGTCCACGAGTCCGATTCCACAGACGATCGACATACTGAGCCGCGAGAAGGGCATAGACCCGCAGGTTATTATCTCGGCCATCGAAGACGCCGTCGTCACCGCTGCCCGAAAACAGTTCAAGACCGGCGAGGATCTCCGCGCGCGCTACAACGCTGAAACCGGCGACGTCGAACTTTTCGCCCTGATGACCGTCGTCGACGAGGTTCAAGATCCGGCGACCGAGATCACGCTCACCGAGGTTGAAGAGATGGGCGTCGAGGGCGCAGAAGTCGGCGACCAGCTTGAATTCCCAAAGGCCCGTGAGGAACTGGGACGCATCGCCGCCCAGACCGCAAAGCAGATAATCTTTCAGAAGGTACGCGAAGCCGAGCGGAACAACGTCTATGACGAATACATCAATCGTATCGGCGAGCTCGTGCACGCGTTCGTGAAGAGATTCGAAGGCGGACGAATCATCACCGACCTCGGGAAGGTTGAAGCCGTTCTGCCTAAACCTCAACAGTCGCGCGCCGAATCCTTCAGCCAGGGCGAACGCTTCCGCGTAGTCATCAACTCGGTGTCAAAAGAAGCCAAGGGCCCTCAGGTCGAGGTCTCGCGCACGTCGCCCGAACTCCTGAAACGACTGTTCGAGATGGAGGTACCCGAGATCTACGATGGCACGGTTCAGATAAAGGCCGCCGTTCGCGAACCGGGTGACCGCGCAAAGATCGCAGTCATCTCCACTGAGCGGGACGTCGATCCGGTAGGCGCCTGCGTCGGTATGAAAGGATCAAGAGTGCAGGCGATCATTCGGGAGCTTCGTGGAGAGCGCATCGACATAATCGAGTGGAGTGAAGACCCGGCCGTCTTCGCGGCGAACGCCCTCTCGCCTGCAAAGGTTTCCAAGGTCGAAATCAACAGCTTTGAAGAGAAGAGGCTGACGGTAACCGTTCCCGAAGACCAGCTCTCGCTGGCAATCGGCAAGAAGGGGCAGAACGTCAGACTGGCAGCGAAACTCGTTGGCTGGCACATCGACATACGCAGCGCCGAGGAGGCCGCGCGCAAGGCTGCGGAGCAACTCGAAGCGGTGATGGCGGGCGGCGAAGCCACGCTCACCGACATCCGCGACAGTCTCGCGCTCGACCAGATTACCGCCGAACGATTGAAAGACCGCGGAATCGAGAACATAGAGGAACTCGCGGTCGTCTCGGTTGATGAACTGGTCGATGCCATAGACGTCAGCTTCGATCAGGCTAACGAAATCCTCGACAGGGCGCGCCGCCTGCTGGCTCAGAGGCACGCGCGTGAAGCTCGCGAGGCTGAGCTGGCTGCCCACCCGCCAGCCGTGGCTGAAGCGGAATCGGCGCTAGAGACCGACCCTGACGCGTCAGAAGCGGCAGCTCCAGAACCGGACGCCACTGTGGAAAGTTTAGACGAGGCCGCGCAGCAGCAGATTGATGAACCCGAAGCCGGTGTCCCGGAATCCGCCGTCGAGGCCGACACTGCACCGAGCGACGAGGTTTCACCCGAAGCCTCGACTGAAAGCACAAAAGAAGTCGAAGGAGAGCAGGAGAGTAACCAGTGATGTGCGACAGGACTCTTGTCGCCTGTTTAACACGACGCCCTCGGATTAAATATGGCAGTGCAACACCAAAAGATAAGAATCTACGACCTGGCTAAGGAGTTGAAGCTGGACAATAAGCGCGTGATCGACGATGCGCGGCGCGAGGGTATAGATGTGAACGTGCCCTCCAACTCCGTTCCGATGGAAGTGGCCGAGCGAATCCGCACCAAGTACTTTCCTAAGAAGGTGGTGCCGTCCGTTGGCCCTCGTCTGGTCAAGCACGTTAAGCGTGCCGAGAGTGCCGAAACCTCTGTCGAGGTCCCACCCGAGGTCGAGCATACCGAGCTTGAGGCCGAGTCCGCCGCGCAAACGCCCACAGAGCGGCCGGCTGCGCTTGCGCCGCAAGAGCCAGAAGTCGCCAGGCCCAAGGTTCGCATATTGAAGCCGGCTACCGCTGCGCCGCCGCCGGGTGCATCGGCGGCGCCACAACCGTCCAGCCACGTTTCGGCTGAGCCGGTCGTGATGGCACCCGAAGGCGGTGATTCCGCACACGAACCCGTCAGGCCTGTTCCCGGCATTTCCGTTCCGTCGCCAATCCAGCGTCCGCGCACGCAGGTTCGGGTGCTCAGGCCGCAGCCTGGTAGATCCGTGCAGCCCCAGGCTGCCATGGGAAGTCCCATGGGTGCGGGACGAGTTGCGTCGGCTCGGTCCGGGGCCGAGGCCGTAACCGTGCCCGATACGCCGCCTCGCAAGCCGCAGACCACCTACATCCCTCAAGACACTGGCCGTCCACGCAAGCGCACTCGCAGAGGAAAGCGCGGACATGGCGAGGGCGGACCTGAGGAAGGCAAGCATGTCGACGTGCCGCGCCACATGCGCGGCCCCGGCGCCATGGTACAACCAAGAACCAGACCGGTCTTTACCGAACTCAGGCCGATCAAGCTCATCGAAGGCACCACGCTTAAGGACTTCTCCGAGAAGCTCGAAGTCAAAGCCAAAGATGTTGTGCAGATGCTGCTCCAACGCGGAGTGATGGCGACGATCAACCAGACGCTGAATCAGGACATCGCAAAGGAGATAGGCAAAGAGTTCGGCTACAACATCAACTTCCTCCCGTTTGAGGAGATGATCAGCGAAACCGAGGAAGAGAAGATCATCGAATCGGGCGAAGAAGGCTCGATGCCTCGCGCGCCGGTCGTTACCGTCATGGGCCACGTCGATCACGGAAAGACTTCGTTGCTGGACGCCATTCGTAAGACGCGAGTGGCGGAAGGCGAGGCGGGCGGCATCACCCAACACATCGGCGCCTACTCGGTCGATGTGTCCGACCCGGACGATTCCGAGCGCAAACGCCGCATCGTCTTCCTCGACACTCCAGGTCACGAAGCGTTCACAATGATGCGAGCAAGGGGGGCGCGCGTGACCGACGTTGTCGTGCTGGTGGTTGCGGCCGATGACGGCGTGATGCCACAAACTCTCGAAGCTATCGATCACGCGCGAGCAGCCGAAGTGCCAATGATCGTCGCGATCAACAAGATCGATAAACCTGAAGCGCAACCTGATCGGGTGAAGCAGGGGCTCGCCGACCGCGGACTGCTCTGGGACGGATGGGGCGGCGACACGGTTATGGTAGAGGTATCCGCGAAGAAGCAAGAGAATCTCGACTCCCTGTTGGAGATGATCATCCTGACCTCTGATCTGCTCGAGCTCAAGGGGAATCCGGATCGCCTCGCCTCCGGTGTCGTACTTGAAGCCAAACTCGATAAAGGCCGCGGCGCCGTGGGCACTGTGCTGGTGCAGCAGGGTACGCTCAAGATTGGCGACCCGTTCATCGCCGGTCAGGTGTTCGGACGAGTCCGGGCCATGTTCGATGATCGGGGTGAGAGTGTGGAGCGCGTTGGCCCCTCGACTCCGGTTGAAGTTCTGGGCCTTCAGGGCGTACCGCTCGCAGGCGATCAACTGCAGGTTGTGCAGGAGGCGAATCAGGCGCAACACATCGCGAGCCAGCGCCAGATGCAGGCGCGCCTGGCCGCCATCGCGCGAACTTCAGCTCGAGGGCTCGAACAGCTCTTCGCCGACAAGAGCCAGATCAAGGAATTGCTTGTCATCCTCAAAGGCGACGTTCAGGGTTCGGTTGAGGCCGTCCGCGACGGCCTTAACAAGCTGTCTACCGAGCGGGTCAAGATTCGCATAATCAGGTCAGGCGTCGGCGCCATAACCGAATCGGACGTGATGCTGGCTGCGGCTTCCTCAAAAGACATGAACCGCGTGGCGGTCATCATCGGTTTCAACGTTCGTCCTCAAACGAGAGCGCGCGAGATCGCTGAA
>JBGPFL010000449.1:0-5023 GCA_041483295.1 Blastocatellia bacterium
AAACGATCACTTACCCTTTCCGTTACCGGGCAATCGCCCGGTTTCCCGCCAAAGCGCCGGCCCATCTCCGATAGATGCAGTGGCAGATAATGAAAAACACTATTGATCTGCCGACTGTTCAAATGAGCGATCAATGCCTGACGCTCCTCAAGCAACGGTAAGACCAGGTAAAACATGTGGTATGGTTGTTCGCAGTGGGCAGGTATCGAGGGAAGTTGCACACCGCAGTCTATCGCCCAACGTCTAAGGTGCTCGTGGTAATATTCCCAAATCCGCTTCCGCTTAGACTGAATCGTCTCACGCGCTACCAGTTGGGCGTACAGGAAAGCAGCGAGAATGTCAGCAGGCAGATAACTGGACCCAATATCAACCCACGTGTATTTGTCGATCTGCCCGCGAAAAAAGCGACTGCGGTTGGTGCCTTTCTCTCGAATGATCTCGGCCCGCTCGATATACCGCGGGTCATTAATCAGTAGCGCGCCGCCTTCGCCGCAAGTGAAATTCTTGGTTTCGTGAAAGCTCTGTGTGGCAAGACTTCCAAAGGTCCCCAAGTACTTGCCCTTGTATTTGCCGAACAATCCGTGCGCATTGTCTTCGACCACGGGGATGCCGTGTTGTCCGGCAATCTCCAGGATGGCGTCCATCTCGCAACCCACACCGGCGTAGTGGACCGCCACGATGGCTTTGGTGCGCGGCGTGATGAAGCGCTCCAGTTGCGCCTCGTTCAGATTCAGAGTGTCTGGCCTGATGTCTATAAAGATGGGGAGAACGCCGCGCAGCACGAAGGCGTTAATGGTCGAGACAAATGTGAACGAAGGCACGATCACCTCGTCGCCCGGCTTAACGTCGAGGAGTAGTGCCGCCATCTCGAGCGCGTGCGTGCAGGAGGTCGTCAGTAGCGCCTTAGGCACGGCGAGTTCGCTCTCAAGTAAAGCATGACATTTTTTGGTGAAGAATCCGTCGCCCGAAAGCTGCCAGTTAGCGATCGCTTGCTGGATGAACTCTAACTCACGACCCGAAAAGGATGGGCGGTTGAACGGGACGTACGAAGAGTTGCCGCCCTTTCTGACGATACCGGGGTTTGACATTTTGCTTATCCCTGACTAGCGATAATGAGGCCCACTATCACCACCACCATACCTAAGACTTTTGGCATAGACACGGTTTCATGGAAAAGGACGGCGCTCAAGATTAGCACGAGCACGAAAGCCAGGCTCATAAAAGGATAGGCATAGCTCAACTCGAGTTTAGTCATCGCTGCCATCCAGCAAAGACCGGCTACAAGGGTAGCCGGGATGACGCTAACGACCCAAGGGTCAATCAGCAAGCTGACCAGGAAGACCACCTTTTTCACAAGCTCGACAGGGAGAGGGCCAGCTTGGTTTACGCGCCATTTGATGATCAACTGGCCATACACGGTGAGCAGAACCGTGCAAATGACTAGCCCAACCGAGAAGACCGTTTTACCGCTTTCACCCATAACTATCGGGGTCGCAGAATCAAAACTCTTTCCTGAAAGACGCTAGTTCTCGAAGAGGCTAGACCCATAATGCCAAAATGCAAATTAACTTTCACCATTGATATTCGAGGTCGAAAATATCACACCGCGGGGGAGATACTCAACAGTCGGTCCTCTTCTGACCACTCGTTGTCGTTCCCGCACTCAGTTGCGGCACAATCACGAGCCTATCGACGATGCTTCACAAGAACTTGTAGTCGACAAAGCACTGGTCCTCAATAACGATCGGCCTGATCTTCTGGGGAGCGATGGTTTGACAACTGACACTCCGTTTGATAATAACCACGAATGAGGCTCTAGAATAATGACGCACATTTTTAATACGGCGGTTTGGTCCCCGAGCTCGCCGTTAACTATGTCCGAGAGCAGGGCAGGTTCATCGCGGTCGAGTTGCGGACAGCCATCGAATTCAGGATAAAGCGCCGCCGTTCGGAGGCACCCCGACCTCGGAAAGACGTGGCGAACGTCGCTGGAGCCGCAAGCTCGTCCGCGAGGTTGTTGGCGAGCAGGGCGGGCTCGATTCTCACAAGGGACCGGCTCTCGCTAGAATAGTCGATGGAATCCTTCACAATCCAGGGGAAGAGGAGAACGCTTGAATGCATGAGTTTCAGGAATTTATGACCGGCATCTTAAGGTGCGCGCCGGAAGCTCTGCCGCCGCTCTCCACGCCTCTACGCGACTTAGAAGGCTGGGATTCCTTAACACATGTACTTCTCGTTGTTGGACTGGAGGACCATCTGAAGGATCAACTCACCGCCGAGGAGATACAAGGGATCGTCACCCTTGCCGACGTGGCGCGCGTCCTCGGACAGGAAGGTCTCGATGTCTAACCCTGCCGTTTTGGTCACAGGAGTTGCCGGAGAGATCGGAGGATATCTCGTCGATGACTTCCTCAAGGACGGCTGGACCGTCTGCGGGCTTGACCGGAGATCCCCCGTAAACGTCGACCGTGCGGGTTTTTCGTTTCAGGAATGCAACCTTTCCGACCCTGCGGACGCTGCGAGGAAGATCGAGATTTTCCACGAACGGTTCGGCGCCTTCGACGCGGTCGTCAACTGCGCCGGCCTCATCGCCAATTCTCCGTTGATCTCGTTCGACGAGGGCCGCCTCATTCACCACGACTTCGGACTCTGGGAACGTGTTCTTTCCTCCTGTCTCTCCTCGGCCTTCTACGTAACAGCATGCACGGTGCTGAAGATGGCCGGTTCGCGCAAGAAAGGTGTGATCGTCAACATAAGTTCCATTTGCAGCCACGGGAATCCGGGCCAGGCAGCCTATTCAGCGGCCAAGGCGGGACTCAACGGCCTCACGGCGGCATTGGCGAAGGAACTGGGGCCGATGGGGATACGTGTCGTCGCGGTGGCGCCCGGCTACTTCGACACGGCCTCGACGCGTGACAACGTGCCCGCCGCGAAGCTCAAGGAGATCAAGGGCTCCGTGCCGCTCAAGCGGCTCGGCAGGATCGAGGAAGTCGCCTCAACGGTGAGGTTCATCTTGACGAACCAATACGTAAACGGCACAGTCATCGAATTGGACGGAGGACTGGTGCTTTGAGCGGGTACTCGCACGATGTAAGCAATCGGTTCAGGAAGATCGTCGAGACACATCGCGATCGGGCGGCTCTCGTTTGGTCGGATCGCGCGGTCGTGACCTACGGCGAACTGGACAGAATCTCCGACAAGGCGGCGCGGTTCCTGCGGCGCCAGGGCGTGCGCAAGGGCGATCGCGTCTGCCTTCGCCTCGATAAATGCACCTTGGCCTACTCTCTTATTGTCGCCTGTCTCAAGACCGGCGCGCCGTATTTCGTAGTTGACCCATCCAATCCCTCCGCCCGGGTCGCACACATCCTTGACAAGTGCATGCCAAGCCTCGTCTTCTCGGCCAAGGAGACGCCGCTCGATCTACCGGACTATCGCGTCGTGGTTGTCGATCAGGAGAATCAGTTCGCCGCGCTCGACGGTGCGGGCGAAGGCGCCTTCGAGCCGGAACCGGAGATCGTCGGCACCGATCCGGCCTACATCATGTTTACGTCGGGATCGACCGGGTTTCCCAAGGGCGCAGTCATGTCCCACGCCAACCTTTTGAACTTCATCCAGTGGGCCAAGTGGGAGTTCTCGGTCACCCCCGAAGATGTCTTCACGAGCGTCAATCCACTGTACTTTGACAATTCAGTCTTCGATTTCTACGCCAGCATCATGAACGGGGCGTCGCTGGTGCCATTCGATGCGGAGACGATGAGGGACCCATACCGCGTTCTCCGGCGAATAGACGAGTTGCGGTGCACAATCTATTTCTCCGTACCGTCGTTGCTGATCTACTTCCAGACTCTGAAGATGATCACGCCGTCGGCGTTCCCGCACGTTCGTACGGTCGTCTTCGGCGGCGAAGGATATCCCAAGACCAAACTCAAGGATCTATTCGACTGCCTGCATTCCCGCGCCGAGCTCGTCAACGTTTATGGTCCGACCGAGTGTACTTGCATCTGCTCGGCCTACCGCGTGACGGCGGCCGATCTCGAGGACATGGACGGTTATCCTCCGCTCGGTGGGCCGATACCGAACTTTTCATTCGCGATACTGAACGAACGGGACGAGGCGGCAGCCCCGGGCGAAGTCGGCGAATTGTATCTCGGAGGGCCTTGCGTCGGTCTTGGATATTTCAACGACGCCGAACTCACCAAAGACGTGTTCCGGCAGAACCCGCTGAACCCGCACTACCACGAGCGCATCTATCGCACCGGCGACCTCGTTCGTCTCTCCGCGGATGACGGAAAAGTCCACTTCGTCGGGCGAAACGACAGTCAGATCAAGCACCAGGGATACCGTATCGAATTGGGCGAGATCGAGCATGCGCTCGGACGGATTTCAGGGGTGGACGAGGCCGTGGCGCTCCACACAGCGCGGGACGGCATCAGCCTGATCATCGCGGTCGTCGCCTCACGCGACGGGCTCTCCGCCGACGCGATTCGGAAGGAGGTCGCGCGCGTCGTTCCCGCCTACATGGTCCCCGGCCGTGTCAACGTCTTGGAACGACTGCCAAAGAACGACAACGGCAAGATAGATCGCAGGCTTCTCAAGGCGCGATACTGTTGAGGCTATGAAAATCTCCGTCGTCACGACCCTCTACAATTCCGCTCCCTACATCGGGGAGTTCGTGGAACGTACGAGAGCCGAGTTGCAGAAGCTTACCGACGATCACGAGTTCATTCTGGTTGACGACGGATCTCCCGACGATTCGCTGCGAACCGCGCTGGTGCTGTTGCGGACCGAGCCACGCCTCAGGGTCATCGAACTGTCGCGCAACTTTGGCCATCACAAGGCCATGATGACCGGGCTCGAGCACGCGTCCGGCGATTTGGTCTTTCTGATTGACGTGGATTTGGAGGAACCCCCCTAACTGCTGGGGTCCTTTTTTGCCACCCTTCGCGATGAAGAACTTGACGTCGTCTTCGGCTTTCAGAAGGCGCGCAAGGGAGGGTTAATCGAGAGGCTAGGCGGGCATTTG
>JBGPFL010000450.1:0-5020 GCA_041483295.1 Blastocatellia bacterium
CGGCGGATTGCTTGACATGCTCCATTCCAGCAAGGTAGCCTTTAGTGTTCGTGTGAAAGAGAAATCTCAAACAGGAGCGTATGGAAGTGAAGGATAAGATACATCCCAAGTACATGAACGCGACGGTGCACTGCGCGTGCGGAGAGACCTGGCAGACGCGCTCGACCAAGTCCGAGATCAGGCTCGAGATATGTTCGAGCTGCCATCCGTTCTTCACAGGCAAGCAAAAACTGATCGACACCGCGGGACGAGTCGAGAGGTTCAATCGCAAGTACGGCCGGAAAACGGCGGAAGCGTAAGCTGTCTACAGTTGAGTATTGGTTGCCGGGCGCCGCGCTGTTTTGAGCGGCATCCGGCAACCAATATTTTTTGGTCCGATGAAGCGCTGAGAGGCCTGGTTTATGAAGGAAGAACAGATAATAGTCGGAGGGCAAGCGGTAATCGAAGGGGTAATGATGCGCTCCCCGCACGCGTATGCCGTCGCCGTGCGCCGTCGCAGCGGAGAGATCGTGGTTAAGGGCGAACCCCTGCCGTCGCTTTCCGAGAAATATCCCGCGCTGAAACTACCGATCCTGAGAGGGGCGGCAACGTTGATTCACTCGTTGCTTCTCGGGATCAAGGCGTTGAACTTCTCAGCAACCGTTTCGATGGGCGATGCTGAACAAGAGTCGTCGCAGGGTGAAAAGGCTCAGAGCCAGACAGATCCGGCGCCTACAAACGCTCCGGTCGATATCGCAAGCCGGACTAAGCCGGCAACCTCGGATGCCGGCAAGAAGGCGAATGCCGCTGCAGCCGGATCTATCGCCTTTGCGCTGGTCTTCAACGTGTTTCTGTTCATCGTGTTGCCTCTGCTGCTGACCAACATGATCTTCGTCTTTTTCGGCGGCGGAACGATTGAGTCTCACTCGGCCAGCGGCGCGTGGTACGCGGAGGCTTGGGCGTGGATCAAGGCGGCGCTTCACCCTGTCCGGCCCTCGGTTGCGTTCAACCTTGTTGACGGGCTGATTCGGATGGCTTTCTTCCTGACGATGATCTTCAGTTTTTCTCTGCTGCGCGATATCCGCCGGGTCTTTGAATACCACGGGGCCGAACATAAGGTTGTCTATACCTGGGAAGCCGGCGAAGAATTGTCGGTCGACAACGCGCGCAGTAAACGGAGACAGCATCCGCGCTGCGGCACCAGCTTCCTGATGATCGTCATGCTGGTTTCGATAGTTGCGTTCTCGGCAGTGAAGTTCGACTCCCTGTTCCTGAACTTCCTCGTGCGAGTGTCGTTGATCCCGGTGATAGCCGGCGTCTCCTACGAGATCATTCGCGCCTCTGCTCGCAGCCGGGCGCAGTGGTTCTTCTGGTTCATCACGCAGCCTGGACTGTGGCTCCAGAACATCACCACCAAAGAGCCGGACGACGGGCAGTTGGAAGTGGCGATCTTTGCGTTGAAGGAATCCTTGAAGCTGGAGCCCGCCGAGGAACTTGAACCTGCCAGGGTGGCCTGATGAGACGGTCCAGAGGATAAGCTGAGGTCGTTATGCTTGAAAGGCTAGCTTCACTAGAACAGAAGTACGAAGAGTTGACCGAACAGTTGAGCGATTCCACGCTGTTGGCGGACCAGCAAAAGTATAGACGCACCACGAAGCAGCATCGCGATCTGGAAGAGGTTGTCGCGAGGTATCGCGAATACAAGGCGCTCGACCAGGGCATCAAACAAACGGCTGAGATGCTCGAAGGCGAAGAGGACGCCGAGATGCTGGCGCTGGCACGCACTGAACTCGCCGAGCTTGAAGCGCGCCGCGATCGCGTGGAAGCCGATCTGAAAGTTCTGCTGCTTCCCAAGGATCCCAACGACGAGAAGAACGTTATCCTCGAGATCAGAGCGGGCACAGGCGGCGACGAAGCGACTCTGTTTGCCGCGGAAATCATGCGGATGTACATGCGCTACGGCGAGCGTCAGGGCTGGCGCGTTCAGGTCCTCGACGTATCAGAGTCTGGCATCGGCGGAGTCAAGGAAGTCATCCTGCTCATTGAAGGAGAGCGGGTTTACTCGAAACTGAAGCACGAATCGGGCGTACACCGCGTCCAGAGGGTTCCGCAGACTGAAGCATCGGGTCGCATACACACTTCTGCGGTCACCGTCGCGGTGCTTCCGGAAGCTGAAGAGGTCGATATCAAGATCGACGCCAAGGAGCTTCGCATAGACACATTCTGCTCGTCCGGACCAGGCGGCCAGTCGGTCAACACCACCTATTCGGCCGTTCGAATAACCCACTTGCCCACCAACACCGTCGTGTCGATGCAGGACGAGAAGTCACAAATCAAGAACCGCGAGAAGGCTATGCGAGTGCTTCGCTCCAGGCTTCTCGAGATGGAGCAGGAGAAGCAGCACAGCGCTATTGCCAGTGAGCGTCGCTCGATGGTCGGCTCGGGCGATCGCTCGGAGAAGATCCGAACCTACAACTTCAAAGACAACCGCGTTACCGATCACCGCATAGGCTACACCGCGCACCAGTTGGACCTGTTCATGGAAGGCGAAATAGGGGAACTGATCGAGGGGCTGGTCTCACACTACCAGGCCGAAAAGTTGAAAGAGGATATCGAAGCGCAGGCGTCATAGTTCTCGTTTCGAGTTTCTGGATGTTGTACGCGGAGGTCGCGCTCCTCGAAAGAGGAACCTGGCGGAAATCAGAACTAAAACGAGAAGCGCTTCCATGACGATAGACCAGGCCATCCAGGAAGGGGCTGAGAGGCTCCGAAGTCGCCAGGTCGATGAACACCGTCGCACGGCAGCACTACTATTGGGCCACCTCCTTGGATTAGACCGCGCCCAACTCTTAATCCGATCTAAAGAACTGCTCAGCGAGTCGACTTACTGCAAATACATCTCTTTGATTGAAAGGCGCGCGTCCGGGGAGCCTCTGCAGTACATCACCAGACATCAGGAGTTCTATGGACTCGATTTCGTTGTCACGCCCGATGTTCTGATTCCACGACCGGAGACCGAGCTTCTGGTCGAGCGCGTCATCGCGCTGGCGGGCGAATCGCACTCGGCCTTTCCTCTGATCGTAGACATAGGGACCGGGTCTGGTTGCATAGCGATCGCTCTTGCCACTCACCTGCCCGATGCACGTGTAATCGCCATCGATGTCTCGCCCGCGTCGCTCGTCGTTGCACGAGCGAATGCGGAGCGGCACAATCTGCAACATCAGATCGAATTCATCGAAGGTGACATGTTCCAGCCAATCTCCAATCGCGGCCTCGAGGCAGCGGTAGACTTCGTCGCTTCCAATCCGCCCTACCTGGGCGAAGCAAACACCGCGACCCTGCAACGCGAAGTGCGTGATTGGGAGCCGTCCGCTGCTCTGTTTGGAGGCGAGGCAGGTCTGGGCTTCTATGACCGCCTGCTCGCTCAAGCGCCGCCGTTCGTCGGCCCCGGCGGTCACCTTGTTTGTGAGATCGGCTATGGCCAGCTCGATGCAATTAGTCATATGATCGACCCGGCGGCCTGGGAGCTGGTCGATATTACAGCCGATCTGCAAGGCATTCCGCGCACTCTCACGATGCGGCGAATTTCGTGAGGTCGATTAGCCGTTAGAGACCTTGGCGAGGGGCAGGTGGAGCCACCGCATACCAACACCCGGAAGAGCAAGCCCCGAGAATCGGGACGCAAGTACTGCTATGACTATCCTCGCCCCGTAGTTACCGTCGACATAGTTCTCTTCGAATGTTCGAAGAATCGCATCGAAGTTCTGCTCATCAAGCGCGCAGGCCCGCCGTTCAAGGGGCGGTGGGCGTTTCCAGGCGGATTGTTTGATCCCGACGAATCGCTTGAGGACGCTGCTCGGCGCGAGGTCGTCGAAGAGACCGGCATTACCGGGATCAAGCTGAACCAACTGGGAGCCTTCGGTGATCCTGGCAGCGACCCCCGAGGGCATACCGTGAGCATTGTCTTCACTGCTCTGCCGGGGAGATCCGCACCCGGAGGGGCGAAAGCAAACGGCCGGCTGTGCACTGAGCACAGCCGGCCTCTTATAGCACCAAAAGGTGAAGCAATCTACTATGGCTTCTGTTCGGGCGGCTTAGTGGGAGTCGGCGGAGGGGGATCTGCCGGTGGTTTACCGTCTGAGTCGCGGCGCTTGAGCGTGGGCCTATCCTGAGGCTGCTCTTCGCTCGGCTGTGTAGTCTGGGTTGGATCCTCGTCCTTGCGCCGCTTGAGCGTGGGCCGCTTCGGTCCGGTGTCGCGGCCGCTTCCGTCGACAACCTTCGAATTGGTCAGGGCGAGCAGTCGCGCCTTCACCCGGTCGAAGTCGGAGGTATTGACGGTATATTCATCACGGTCCGGGAATCGCGCGACCAGCCCGCGAACGTTAGCGATGCGGTCCGGCGTGGGTGGATGCGAACGAAACAGCTTCGCGAGCGTCCCGGGCTTGTCCTTCTCTTTCTTTTCGAGCTTCTCAAAGAAGGTCACGAGGCTGTTGGAATCGTAACCGGCCGCCCACGCATACTCAGCGCCCAGCTTATCGGCTTCGGTTTCCGCGCCCCGGGTAAACTTCAGAAAGGCAAGCGGCACTCCGAAGCTGGCCGCGTTGTAAATGATCGAACCGATCGGTCCCCCAACAAAGATGAGTCCAATCGACGCCCAGTTGATAATTTGGGCTTTGGAAGCCTGTTCCACGCCATGGCGCGCGGCGACGTGGGCGATCTCGTGAGCCATTACTCCCGCGATTTCAGCCTCATTGTCGGCTGCCAGGATCAGACCCTTATTCACATAGAAGAATCCGCCGGGCAGTGCGAACGCGTTCACTTCGTCCGAGTCGACGACCTTAATTGTGAACGGCACTTTGGCGTCCGAGTGAAGAACCAGATTCTGACCCACGCGATTGACGTACTCTGCGATCACAGGATCGTCTATGAACTTCGCCTCGCGGTCGAGCTGGGCGGCGAGTTGCTAACCCAGCTTGACCTCCTTTTCGAGAGAGTAGAAGTTGGGCAGAATGCCGTGGTTGATATTGCGTTTGCCGATGAG
>JBGPFL010000451.1:0-5017 GCA_041483295.1 Blastocatellia bacterium
ACAGCAGTTCGCTATCATGCACGACAAGCTCTTTCACCTGTTCGTCGTCAGCCAGGACATGACCGAGTTTCAGCACATCCATCCGCAGTTGGAACCCGACGGCAGCTTCACCATCGAAACCATTCTGCCGCGTCCCGGACAGTACAAGATCTTTTCGGACTTCTATCCGGTTGACGGCATTCCGCAGGTGCTCCACAGAAACCTGGCGACGGCCGGATACTCCAGCGATCTTTTTTCGTCTCAGGCGCGGCTGACACCTGACCGGGTGCTGACGAAAACGGTCGATGGACTCACCATCGAATTGAAGCTGGAGCCGGCGCAAATAATTGCGGGCAAGCCTGCAACTCTGAAATATCATCTCAGCGACGCCGGGACCGGAGAGCCGATCAAAGACCTCGCTCCATACCTGGGCGCGCTCGGCCACACTCTGATCCTGAGCGAAGACCAATCAGACTACGTCCATTCCCACCCTGAAGAGCTTGTGCCCGACTCGACGGACAGGGAAAAGATGCGAGGGGGACCTGACGTAACGTTTGGGGCGTTGCTCCCGCGTCCTGGAGTGTATCGAATTTGGACTCAGTTCCTTCGCGGCGAGACGCTTACGACTGTGTCGTTCACGGTTAAAGCAGCGCGGTTGTACTGAACGGGCGACCCGAGTGTCCGCACCCGCCTGGCGGAGAGCAAGCTGGTTGGAAAGCAGAAGTACGCTCGCATGGGTCCAGAGATGGGGCCGAAAACAGTCTAATCCGGCGGCGACGGGAAAAGATCATCAACTGCGATTGACCACCCCGGAACGGCCAACTCGGCAAGCGCTATGTCGCCACGGCGATATACCAAGGGAGCAGAGGGGTTGTTCGCGTTGTAAGACCTGATGACATCAGGGCTCAGAAGATCAACATCCCATACCACGAGCGTCCCGGCGGCGAAGTAGTCGAGGCGCTTTCTTGCCATTGCCGCTTCCGCCTTTGGGCCGTAGTCTCCTTCGCTTCTGATCTCCACCGCAAACACCGGGGCACCATGCAGAAACTTCATCCCCGTCGGTCTTCCAACGTAGAACGCTGCATCCGGGCTGAAAGAGGCTCGATTGGGCAAGTCGACCTTGAACCCGACATTGTCCGGTGTAGCGATCCCCGACTTGTTTCTTCGGGCGTGTTCGCGCAAACTGGCGAAGATCTCGCCCCCGGCGTATCCGGGCAGGAATCCTGTTGGGGACATCGGTACGATCTCTCCATCGACGATTTCCGCCTTGCCTGGGACTAGATAAAGATCTTCAATCGTCGCTTGGGTCTTAGTGCTCATAGGCACCCCGATGCTAGCACACCAATAGAGTCCATCGCTAACGCCGGCGGGAGTTCACATTTTAGAAGCTCGCCCATACTCGCTAACTCATCACAGTGGTAACTCTCAAAGCGAATCTCGTCGGCAAAGACAGAAGCACCCGGCCCGAAGCGCTACTTTGTATCGAACCTCAGCACCTGTTTCCCTATCAGGAACGTATCGCCGGGCTGTAGTTCCACCTCTTGGTCTATTCGGATGAAGGTTCCGTTCCGGCTCCCGTCATCGATCAGGAAGTACCGTGCCCCGCGCGCGATGATTCGAGCGTGGCGGCCCGACATGTAACCGTCGTGAGGGAAGGTCACGTCCCCTTCTGCACGGCCGATTACCGTCTCGGTTCGGTCCAACTGGTAGGTCTCTCCCACCTCACCACCATCTGTTATCAAGTGAAGCGATCCTTTGGATTTTGACCCAGCGACGGAGAGGGCACGGGCAATTGCGCCCACCGATAACTGGGCTCCACAATCGGCGCAAAACGCGCCGCCCATCGGCTGTATCGACCCACAAGTATCGCAGACCACGGAGGTCGTCAATCCCATGTTTTGCGCCGAGTGCCTGGCCGGAACTTGCGGGCCGGTTTCCGAGGTCGACTTCGCAGAAGGCTCCCTGGCCCCTCGCACCTGCCGGGGTGGGTCTGCCTCCGCGGCGACCGGCCGAAGACTCGACTGCGGGTCAGCCCCGTGGACCGAGCCCTGCGCAGGCATCTCAACCGGTCTGGCAGCCTCGCCTGCCGCCTTCATTTGAGACCGAGAATCCGTCTGCTGAGCCGGCCCGACCAGCCTGTTCCCGCAGTGTTCGCAAAAGAGAGAGTCGGGATCGTTAACGGCCTGGCAAGCCGGGCACGCCGGCCCCACATCGCTGGCAGCGGAGGAATGCCTACGCGAAGCAAGACCCGCGGAACTCACTGTGGGTGGCGCGACCTCCTTCGGCGCAGCGGGTGCCTCCGATGCCGGGAGTGCCGTCGCGCATAAGCGGCATACCGTCGCCGCGCCTAAGTTCTCTCCTCCACATTTTGGACAGGTCTTCATCTGCCTCTCACTAGTCCGCACCCTCTCGTCTCTTGCGGCTCATATGCTCTTTCAGAATGCAGCGGTCCATAACGACGTCGAGGCCGGCGCCCACCGCCTTCATCGCCGCGTTGTGATCTATAACACCTTCTTGCAGCCACACGGCTCGGGCGCCGACGCTTATCGCTTCATCAACGTGCCTGCCTGCCTCCTCGCTTCGCCGGAAGATGTTGACGAGGTCGATGCTTTCTGGAACAGCTGCCAGGCTTGCATAGACCTTTTCTCCGAGGACCTGGCTTTCACTCGGATTGACCGGAATCACGCGATATCCCATCGACTGCATGTAGCTAGACACACCGTAGCTGGGGCGAGAGGGATCAGAGGAAAGCCCGACAACGGCTATGGTCTTTGTCTCGACGAGGATCTTCTTGATGGCCTCCGGGCTGTTAACCTCCACTGCACTCTTCTCCTAATGCATCGAATTCTCGGCCGCGGGGGGATGAATCTATCGGCCGCGCTACCCGTGGATTCTACCATTGCCAAAGAGTTTTTGAAATTCTCGGCTCAGATTTCGGGTGACCCGGGCCTGCATAGGGTCGTAGTGCTTGAAGTCGAAACTGGCGACCGGGGCGATTTCGCGGAGGCCTGAAGCTACGAATACTTCGGTTGCGTCGAGCACTCGCTGGAGCGGATAGCTGCCTTCCACGAGGTAGATGTTCACTCTCGCGGCGATCTCCTGAATGAAGCTGCGCGTGACGCCGGCCACGCAGCCGGTGCTGAGCGACGGCGTTAACAACTCGTCTCCCTCGACCCAGAAGATGTTTCCTGCGGTGGCGCTCACTATTTCACCGCGCTCGTTGAGCATTACCGCCTCGGTGAAGCCGCGGCCGCGAGCCTCTTCGAAAGCAAGCAGATTCTCGAGCATGGCCGTCTGTTTCACGCCCGCCAGGGGACTCGAGGATAGCAGGCGGTAAGGCGACAAGGTTAGCGCGAGCGGCTCGATGGCGCGTTGAACCTCGGGCGAGGTGAAGATCAGAAATTCCGACTCCCTTCCCTTCTCAGTTCGCCATCCGCCTGCATCACCCTTGAGTATCATCAAGCGCGCTTTTCCTTGTTGAAGGGAGTTAGCCCTGATCAACTCTGCGAGCGCCTGCTCCGCTCGATCCCGCTGGGCGGGAACCGCAACGCAGGCCTTTTCGGCGTGACGAATGAGTCTGTCCCAGTGCCTGTCAAAGGCGAAAGGTTTGCCCTCATAGACGCGCAGATTGGTGAAGACGCCCCAGCCGTAGACAACGCCCGCAATCGTGGGCGCCAGCCTGATCTCGGTGGAGTCTGTGATCGCGTCGTTGTAGTAGATGAGTCTGTCCATTGGGACTGGGGTGACCTTGATTCGCGGAAAGAACAGCTCGCAACAAAGGCACGAAGGCCAAGGCCTTCTCAACCTAGGCTCTCTTTGTGCTCCTTAGTGTCTTCGTGGCAGAACCGCTCGCAACAAAGCCACGAAGGCACAAAAGGGTGATACGCGGTTTACGCTTCACGGCCGTTTTCCTCATCCTTCCGCCTTCTTGTCTCCTTTGAGGTACGACAGGTACTTCTGAGGAAAACTGGAAATCCGGCCTTCCTGATTGATCAATACGTGAGTCGTTTGTCCCGCGGCCACCGAAGCTCCGTCCTCTCGCTCGATCTCGTACCCGAAGCTCACGGTGCGGCGCGTCAGTTCGTCGATTCTCGTTCGGACAGTCAGCTCATCTTCGTATCGCGCGGGCGTTCGGTATCGGCAGGTTGCTTCAGCTACGATGAGGTAGAGTCCGGTCTCTCGTTCCATGTCGCGATATGAGAAGCCGCAGTCGTTGCAAAACTGGCTTCGGCCTACCTCGAACCAGATCAGATAGTTCGCATAGTAGGCCACGCCCATCTGGTCAGTCTCGGCATAGCGGACTCGCACGCGCGACTCGGAGACCGGTCGTTGACCATTCACCAGTGATTTCTTCCTCGATCTGGGGTTCATGCTCTCTCAGGAAGGGGATTCTATCGACCGGATGTGAAACACTCAAGCCAGGCATCGGATCCAACCCCGTTTTGTACCGTTGCCCTATCGGACACAGAGATAGTAAGCTTCGATCAAGCACGAGCTAACAGAGTTCAGGGACATATATCGAATGCTTGATACTGAGCTGGCATCAGCGTATTTACCGGAAGTCGCCCCGTCAGTCTCACAGGAAGTGAGCAGGCCGGCGGCTCGGACTCTCGCTGACCTGGTGAGATCCCAACTCGTTACATTGCGAAGTTGTCACGCGGCAGTCTTACAGACGGACGCAGTGGAAGCCATCCACAAGATGCGGGTGACAACACGCAGGCTGCAGGCTTCTCTGGACCTGCTTCAGCCAGGACCAACGGCATCTGACGTGAAACGAATTAAGCGGCGGCTGCGCAAGTGTCGCCGCATGTTGTCTGAAGTAAGGAACTACGACGTTTTCCTGGCCCTGATCGATAAGGAGGCTTCGTCGCGCTCGCCGGTCCAGCGGGAGCAGTTTGAACTGCTACACGCGATCCTCCAAAAGCGGCGATCCAGTCGCGCAACGGAGATCCGAAAGGGGCTCAAACGCCTCGACGTCGAAGCGGTCGCCTCACGCCTGGGCATAACCCTGGCGCCGATTCAAGAGCACGCCTCGGCC
>JBGPFL010000452.1:0-5013 GCA_041483295.1 Blastocatellia bacterium
GGAATTGCGAATTGCGGATTGCGAATTGCGAATCTCAGATTGAGGATAGATGATTGAGGATTGAGGATTGAGGATAGATGATTGAGGATTGAGCATCTCAAAGGCGCAATTCGAAATCCGCAATCCGCAATCCGCAATCCGCAATTCTTCTGCGTAGTCATATGAAACAGGCTCACTTCTACGATCGCAACCTGGAAACGTCGGATCGAGGCCGCCTCCGCGAGATCCAGGAAGAGAAGCTCCGCCGCTCGATGCGAGAGGTCCCGGCTAGCGGATTCTACAGCGAGAAGCTTCGCGCCGCCGGGATCGAGAGCTCGAAGGTGCGGCGAGTTGAAGACATTCAGGCCCTACCCTTCACGACTAAGAGCGAGTTAGCTGCGGAGCAGCTCGCCCATCCCCCGTTTGGCAGACTCCTTACCTATCCGCTTTCGCGCTATCGGTACTTTCACCAGACGTCCGGCACGACCGGCAGCCCCTTGAAATGCCTGGACACTGAAGAGGGCTGGCAATGGATGACGCGCTGTTGGGGCTACGTCTACGGGGCCGCTGGAGTAACGGACGAGGATATCGTGTTTTGCGCATTCTCGTTCGGACCGTACCTGAGCCACTGGGCTGCGATTTCGGGGGCGCGGCATATCGGAGCGATCGCCATTTCCGGCGGCGGAATGAACAGCGAACAACGGCTGAATGCGATTCTGGCGAATCGCTGCACTGTGCTGGTCTGCACACCTACTTATGCGCTTCACCTGGCTGAAGTCGCGCGCGAGCGCGGCATCGATTTAAGCTCGTCTGCGCTTCGGATCTCGATTCATGCTGGCGAGCCCGGTGCGAGTCTGCCCAACGTGAGAAGGCTGATCGAGGAATCGTTCGACACGGTCTGTCTCGATCACGCTGGGGCAACGGAAGTGGGACCCTGGGCCTTCGACTGTGGTTTGGGGGACGGCGCGATTCACCTGAACGAGGCCGAGTTTATCTTCGAGGTGGTCGAGCCTGAAAGCGACAGGCCTGTCAGTGAAGGTACACAGGGAGAGTTGGTGGTAACGAATCTTGGTCGGGCCGGAATGCCGGTGTTGCGCTATCGAACCGGCGATCTCGTCGAGATGATCGCCGCGCCGTGCTCGTGCGGTCGCCGATTTTCGCGGATCAAGGGTGGAGTACTCGGGCGCGCGGACGATATGCTGATCGTTCGCGGAGTGAACATCTACCCTAGCGCGATTGACAATATGATTCGCAGCATCCCTCATGTGGTCGAATATGAAGTAGAGTGCCGGCGAGTCCGCGGACTCGATGATCTATTAATAAAGGTCGAGATTGGCAACGCTCAGCCGTTTGAGTCTGTGAGGGTTGCATTGCTCGACAAATTCCGCGCGGAACTGAACATCCGGGTGAACGTCGAGGAGGCGCCTTGGGGAAGTCTCCCGCGATACGAATTCAAGGCCTATCGGTACAAGCGAATTACTTAGGTGTGCGGCATGATACCGCGGGCTTGAAGACCGTGTGAAAGATCCGAGAATCCCACCCACTGCCGAGAATGTGTTAACAATCGGATCGATCCCACGACTGGAGATTGAACATTGGGGAGGAAACAACTCAATCTGCGCCTACAAGCTGGAGGTAATGTCAGAGTTGCGATTCACTTTTACCGTAGCGTAAACAGGGCGGCACTGAACTTGTGAAGCCGGCGTGCAACGAGCATACTGCCTAACTGACTTCCTAATTCCAAAGGTGATTCATGGAACCCGTTATTGCGGTAAAGGATTTGAGAAAGGTCTATAGGCCTAAGGGCAAAGGACACTCACTCGAAGTGAAAGCCATCGACGGGATCTCGTTCGAGATAGCCCGCGGCGAGTTCTTCGGTCTCCTGGGGCCAAACGGCGCCGGCAAAACGACAACGATCGGTATCCTGACCACCCGAGTGCGTCCAACCGGGGGCGTCGCCCTGGTTGACGGCATCGATGTGGCGGGCAATCCCGTCGAGGTTAAGCGACGAATCGGCGTCGTCCCGCAGGTAAATAATCTGGATCGCAGCATCACCGGCCGCGAAATTCTCCTCTTTCACGCGGAGTACTTCGGAATACCAAAAAAGATCCGCGAGCAGCGGGCGGAGGAGCTTCTCAGTCGCTTCCAGTTAACTGAACGAGCCGATGAGAAACCCACTGGTTACTCGGGTGGAATGGCTCAGCGGCTCAAAGTAGCTCGCGCCTTGATGCACGACCCCGCCATCCTCTTCCTCGATGAGCCGACAACCGGCCTCGATCCTCAGGCGCGCCGCATGATGTGGGACTTACTGCTCGAGCTGAACGCGAAGGGTCAGACAATCTTTCTGACAACCCACTACATGGACGAAGCGGACCAGCTTTGTCAGCGGATCGCCATCATGGACAAGGGCAAGCTGCTCGAGGTCAATACTCCGGCGAAGTTGAAAGCGAGCGTTCCCGGCGGATATCTGATCGAACTGCAGGTCAACAGCGCGGATGGTGAGGCAGGGTCGCTTGCACAGGCGCTCGAGTCTCTCGGCGGCGTAGTCGAAGTGAAGGTGCAGAACAATCTCATCCGGCTATATGCCGACACCGTGGAAGGCCTGCTGGCGAATGCCATGCGAGTGGCCGGAGACCGCGGCGTGATGGTCACTAATGCGCACGTCTCCGAACCCAGCTTGGAGAATCTGTTTCTTCACATGACAGGTCGCAGCTTGAGAGACTAGCAGTCTGCGAAACAGCCGAAGGGCCACGGAGTTCAATGAAGATGGTGAGTGATCCGTCAGAGTGATGCGTGATGCGTGAAATACGATGCCGACACATCGCTGATCACCCATAGCCGATCACGCATCACGGATCACGCATCACGTCCTTAACGTTTTCTTCAGCCGTTTCCGATGAGAGAACATTTCGATGAATACGACAATGGTAGCGCTTCTTCACCGCGATCTGCGGGTTGCGCGGCGCGAGCTTCAGTACTTCTTTCTGCGCGTGGCCCTGCAGCCGCTGCTGTTCACCTTCATCTTCGGATACGTCATGCCTCGCCAGGGGCTCGTTCAGGCAGGTTATGCCAACATGCTATTGCCGGGCATATTGGCGTTGAGCATCACGCTGTCCGGGATGCAAGCGGTTGCTCTGCCGCTGGTCGTCGAGTTCGGGTTCACTAAAGAGATCGAAGATCGATTGCTGGCGCCCATCAGCATATCCGGCGTTGCGTCTGAGAAGATCCTGGTGGGCATCATTCAGGCCCTGATCGCGGGCCTTTTCGTGTTGCCGCTCGCGTGGCTGATGATGGGGTCGCATCTGGACCTGCAGCCAGGCAATCTCGCGCTGCTGGTTTCAGTTGCACTTCTCAGCGGATGGTTGTTCGCAGCTCTCGGATTGGTTATGGGTACGATCGTATCGCCGCAGCAGATCGGCCTCATCTTCAACGTCCTGCTCGGGCCGATGATCTTCTTTGGTTGCGCCTACTATCCCTGGGCCGCTCTGAATGTCATCCCATGGTTCCAGAAGATTGTTCTGATCAACCCACTGGTCTACGCAAGCGAAGGTTTTCGAGCCGCGCTGACTCCGCAGTTGCCCCACATGTCGCTGTTCGGCATTCTCGGCGGACTTGTAGGCTTCTGTGCTCTATTCACCTTTCTTGGGCTGCGCCAATTCGAGCGGCGCGCCCTGGATTAACGAAGGGCCGGCCACGAATTCCACGAATGACCACGAATAGTTCGCGTAGATTCGTGGAATTCGTGTGATTCGTGGCTGCGCCTTATCTTCGGTTAGCTGCGCGCGATCGGTTGCGTTGCGAAAGCTCTTCGATATATCTTCAGCACTCACACACATCAGCCTCCAGGAGACAGCCCCGGGATAGGAGTTCGAAGGCCAGAAATGTCTGAGTGGGGGAAAGAGACTCTCAAACTCAAGAAGCACCACGGGTGGAAAGGCAAGCCCGGGTACCGCATTTTCGTTGCTGACCGTGGGGCTATGCGATTCAACTTTCCGCAGGACTGGATCGTCGTGCCCGGCGACGATTCGATTAACTTTCACGACAAACAGCCTCCTGATGACGATTGCAGGCTGGCCGTGTCTTTCATGAGACTGCCCCCAATTGATTGGAGCGGGTTGCGTCTATCCGAGCTTGTACAACAGGTCCTCGACACTGACGAACGCGAGGTCGAGCAGACGGGCAAGATTGTTGAGGAGCGGCGCGGAAATCTTGAGCTGGCATGGGCTGAAGTCCGATTCGTGGATCCCATTGAAAAGCGTGAGGCATTCTCCCGGATATGCCTGGGTCGCGAGTCAAACATCCAGTGCTTGATCACCTTCGACTTCTGGGCAGATGATGCCGAGCTACTGCGGCCGGTATGGGATGAGGTGCTGCGCTCTTTGGAGCTTGCAAGGTATGTGAGCGACCCAACGGTCGGCGACGTGGTCCATTGAGGCGCAATAGCGAGACAGAAAGAAGGATACCAATGCGATTTGTTCTTCTACTCTTTGCGTTTACATTCTTCGCATCAAATGCTGCCTCTGCCCAGAGCACCTATCTTTATGACGCCAGGTTCGTGCAGGCTGCGCCCGGCAAGCTGCTCGATATGATCGATCACTACAAAGCCAAAATCTCGACTTATCAACCGATCGGAGACGATCCCCCTCTGTGGATTAGACACAGCCAGGGCGACAAGTGGGACCTGATGCTCTTGTTCCCTATGGGAAGCTACGGTGAATACTATCGCGCGGACCGCGTGACAAAGAGAAAGCAGTCCGAGCAGCCATTCGCGGAAAAGTTCAAAGGACTGGTCGCGTGGCAAGAGGATCTGTTCGTCTACGGCCCTCCGCTGGAGAGGCTGCGGGAGGCTTATCCCGGGGCCGGCTTCTTTCATCTCGAAATCTTCCAGGCCCTCCCGGGTAGACAAGCCGACCTCTACCGGGAGCGCGAGATGGAGAACGCGTATCAACGAACGCTCAAGCGGCCTGAGAACTTCATCTTCGTTCGCGATCAGGGAGCGGCCTGGGATCTGTTCACATTAGGGTTCTATCGAAA
>JBGPFL010000453.1:0-5010 GCA_041483295.1 Blastocatellia bacterium
CAGACCCACAATAGCAGGAAGAGCGCGGCAACGGGCAGCGCATCAGGTCGGAACACCAGCGTCACCGCCAATGCGCCGAACATAATCACTTCGGCGGGCAGCATGAAACGCAGGAGGGCTATGCGTTCGTTTCGGCTCGTCCGGCCGTCCTGTGCCGCGGTGACCCATTCCAACAGGTTTCGCCTTGAAATCAGGATGCGATACAACGTGCGCCCGATCGCATCAGCCATCAAATACGCGTGATGCGGCAGGAAGGCGAGCGTGATCGAGGCTCGTAATACGTTGGTTCCAGCATCCTCCCAGATGGTCCACAAATGGCTTATCCAGGAGCCGCCTCGTGCGTGCACTAAGACTCCAGTAGTAACCTGCGCAAAAATAGGAAACGCCAACATCAGAAGTATCAGCAGCGCCCACAGTAGCCCAGGAGGCGGCAAGATTACCCAGGCAAAGAGGAGCCATATCAGGGCGCTCGGCGCTACAAGGCTGCGCCGCAAATTATCGAGGATCTTCCATCGCGAGATGAGAGGAAGCACGTTGCGGACTGTGCGTCCTGCTGCGTCAGGTACGTTGGGTAGTATCCAGCCGCCGATCTGCCAATCGCCTCGCGTCCAGCGATGCTGCCTTTTTGCATAGGAGTCGTACCGCAGCGGGTACTCGTCGAATACTTCAATGTCTGTGACAAGCGCAGTGCGGGCGAACAGACCTTCAAACAGATCGTGACTCAGCAACGAATTCTCTGGGACCCGAGACGCCAGTGCCGCTTCGAAAGCATCGACGTCATAGAGTCCTTTTCCCGTGTAGATTCCCTCACCGAATAGATCCTGATACACGTCAGACACAGCCATTGTATAGGGGTCAACACCGGTGTTGCCGGAGAAGACCCGCGCAAAGCGCGACCGGCCGGCGCCTTCCATGGAGATGCTGACGCGGGGCTGCAGGATCCCATAACCTTCAGTCACGCGCCCACGCCGCGGATCAAACCGCGCATGGTTCAAAGGATGGAGAATCGTTCCCACCAGACGGCGCGCCGCATCCCGCGGCAACCGGGTGTCAGAATCCAACGTTATTACGTATCGAATCCTGGAAAGCAGCGCCTGCTCGCACGTTGAAACAATAAAGCTCGTCTCTTTCGCCCCTCTTAGTAGTCGGTTGAATTCTTGGAGCTTCCCGCGTTTGCGTTCCCAACCCATCCACTTCCCCTCAGTGGGATTCAGCTTACGCCGGCGGTGAAACAGGTGAAACGGCGCTTCGTGGCCTTCACGGTGATAGGTGGCGTTAAGCTCCGCCACTCGATGTCGCGCGGCTTCGAGGACTGCCTCGTCGGTCGGCATCGTTTCTTGCGGCGCGTCTCCGAAGTCGCTCAGCAGCGCGAAGTGTATATTGTGATCCTGGTTAGCGAGATAACAGACCTCCAGTCGCTCGAATAGCTCCCGCGCGACTCCGGTGTCTGTCAGAAGCGTGGGGACAACGACCATCGTGCGGGCGGATTCAGGAATGCCGGAAGAGACGTCGATCTTGGGGAGCTTTCGGGGATTGCTTATTGAAGTAATCGCCAGATTCAGAAGGCTGACAGCCATATCGCTCGCGGGTACGATAGAGAAGAGTACAAGACCGGCCAGTGCAACCGCTCCCGCATCAGAGTAGAGAGCCCAGAGCAGAGGCAGCAGTACCAGCAGAGTCGTGAAGAGTGCAATCGCACCCAGATAGGCGAGCGTCGCGCGTTGTATTATCGAGCGCGCCGATCGTTCCACAAGGGTTGGTGTATAGGTGAACGCCCGCTCCAGTTGCGCGCGACCGTTTTCGATCAAGTAGTAGCCGACATGAGCCCGCGCCTGGTCCTCCGGATTACGCTCATGTGCTCGCCGCGCAAGCTGGACGGTCTGGCGCGCGACATCGACCTCGGCCACGTTAGCGCGTTTGCTGATGCGCTCGATAACATGCCGGTAGCGGTCGCGAGTCTCAAAATCCATCAGTGAGTACGCCCTCGCAGGATCTTCACCAAGTACCGGCTCGATCAGGCTTACACTCTCGAAGAAATCTCTCCAATCAAGCGTCGACAGCAGCCGCATGCTTGTGATGACGTTCTCGACAGTTACCTGGGAAGCGGCTTGTCGCTGGTGCTCGACTTGAAGGAGTTGTTCCGTGCTCATGCCTTCCTGTGCGAGTCGTTTGTCGAGCCAGTCGAGAACCGCACCCGCCGCGGGATCCAGGCCGCGCAGGCGTTGAGCGAACTGCGCGACGAAGGCCGTTGACACCTTTGCTCGCCTGGGCAGCTGCTCGCGAAGAAGTGAGATGACCTCGTGGAGTTGACGCTCGTCGGTGGCGCGAATCACCATCTCCGCCAACCTGTCCGCGCTTCCCCGCTCATCACGCGTTCTGCTGATTCGTGTTGAAATGCGTCGCAGGTTTTCAACTAACGCCAGCCGCAGTGTTATGGCGATCGCCCACAGCTCACCGATTGAGAGCGTCGCCTTACGCTGATAGGCAAGTACGAAACGCTTCATGTTCTCGATGTCGAGGCGGCTGTCGGTGTGGGCGATCAATGCCTGCGCGACGGCATAGATACGAGGATAGCCTGCGAGTTCCCCTTCGGCGAGTTTAGGTAGTTCATAATAGTAGCTGCGAGGCAGGTCCTGGCGAATCTCGCGCAACTGGTCTTCGACTATGTGGAAATTATCGACCAGCCACTCGGCAGCAGGCGAAACGGCGCGCTCTTCACTTATCGATCGGGCGAGCGCACGGTAAGCGATCAGGAGTTCCCGGGCGTTCTGTTCCACCCGGCGCAGAAGGGGCCGCCCGCGCCTTGGAGCAACGGTAACCCGGTGCTGTTCGGCAAGCCATTCTGCGTACCCCTCAAGCCGTTCGACGCTGAACAATTCTCCGCGAATTGGCTCGTCTTCGGTGTCGCTGACTGTACCGGTCGCTTTCATGAAAAATAGAGCCATCCTTTGACACGCCAGGTGCAAGAGCAACAGAGGTCGTACGGCCAACTTCTTCTCACTGCGGTGCTGGGAGGTGCGAGATTGGTGAGTGAATCGACGCCGCGGATCTTGCAGGGCGGGCGATCGCTTTGGCCTCTACCGGCACTCGTCTATTGCCGGGAGCGCGATATTTCAACTGAGCACTGGGCTCGCCCAACAACAGCCGTGGCGACGCTTCCGAGCACGAGACTCTGAAGGTGATTGCGCGAACCCGAGGATCCCAGGAATATACAATCTGCTCCCCACTCCTCAGCATCGGTGACTAGAATGTGTTTGGGATCGCCTATTTCGATCTTTAATGAAACAGCCAGCTCCGCTGCGCGCAACTGGTTGGCAGCGGCTTCAGAGAACTCTTCGATCCACACCCGCACATCCTGATGGTTACCTTCCGTGCGCTTGGCGACGTGTGGGTCAGTGCGGCCAGGCGGGCCGGGTTGATCTTCCACGGCTATGATGCGCACTTCGCTGCCCATCGGCCAGCTTCGGGATGCTACGGCGCTCACTGCGGCCTGCGAGGCAGTTGAGCCATCCAGACCGATCACGATGCGCACCGGCGAGCCATCCTTCCATGCGGTGCCGCGTGTAACTCGTACCGAGCAGCGAGCCTCGCTCACAACCTTCTGCGACACGCTGCCGAGTAAGAACCTGCTGAGACCGGTGCACCCCTGGCACCCAACCACGATCAGATCCGATCCCAAGTCGTTGGCTCTGTTCAGGATCTCTCGAGCCGGGGAACCAGACGTCGCTTCAGCGCGCAATTCCCACGCTGTGAAATACGACTCGAGCCGAGTGATTGCCTTGAGCGCCAGTCTCCGGGCTTCCTCTAAGGCCTCGGCCGCGTAAAGGCCCGTGACAGGCGCCGCCTTGACGGCTACGGCCGCCGGGGCCGCAGAGTCCGATCGAACAGCCTCAGATTTCCTCGAACGGGGTAGCCATAGTTCCGCGACAGTCAGCACTACCGCTTCGCTCTCTCGCGGGAGACCCGCCCGCCGCAGATCTTCCAAAGCGCAGTCTGCACAGGTCGAACCATCGTAGCCGATCAGTATTTTCATCTTCGCAGCTATTGGCACGCTTCCGGCTCCGGATACTTAGCCCACTTCATCGCTTTGGACGCCGCCCTACTGCTGGCCCGGCCCGGAAACATCTCTGAGCACGCAGTTGCGGTGCAACGCCTATGCCGCGCGGGTTTCTGATGGTTTTGTGCACTGACTCAAGGTGATATCGCCGAATCCTGTCTCTGAATGCTCCGGCAGTGCGGGTTTTCGCGCAAGCAGGTGGGAGATTTTCGCCCGCGAACAGCTGCCTTCAGAGGCGAGCGTTTGTGCCGCCAGGAGGCTTCTCACTCTTCCGTTGTTGCTTCTTCTGCCTCTTTTGTTCGAGCCGTCGCTGCTCCTCAATTCGCTGCTGTTCCTTGAGCCGCTGCTTCTCCAGTTTCTTCTGCTCGAGCCGCCGCTGTTCCTCGACTTTGTTCTGCTCTTTGCGCTTTTGCTTGTCGACATCGGCCTGCCGTTGAGACTGCTCGGTTTCCGCTCTGCGGCGTTCGCGTTCGATCTGGCGCTCGGTCTTTGCTGCCGAAGCAGGTTGCGTCGATGGGGTGCGAGTTGGCGGCTTGTCCTCGACATTCGGCCGGAATACAAAGACCTGGTCTCCTTTGACTTGATCACCTCGAGCGCCGTCCGAATCCACAATCCGGTGTCGCTTTACCTTCTGCGCCATATCGTGCTCGAAACGATCTACATCTATGCCGTGGTTGACCACCCGACTGTCGACGGCAGTGTAGTGCGTGACGTTTTCAGTATCGCGAAGCAGTGTTGCATTGCGTTCGGCGCGCGCTATGTGCCGGTCGAGTTGTCCAGAGGTCAACTGTCTTTCGTCAACGAACGAATATGAGTCAGGTTCGAGTGTCGCGTCCAATTCACGATTGCTTATCGTCAACCCGGCGCCAGTTCGCCAGTGAGCGTGAGGAGGAAGCGGGCCCCATCCCACCCAGCCCGGGCTGTGCCTCCAGACGACCCACGCCGGTCCCCAC
>JBGPFL010000454.1:0-4982 GCA_041483295.1 Blastocatellia bacterium
CAAAGTGGTGGCCTTGCATCGACAACCCCGCGGACAAGGCTACTGCGGAAATCGAGATCACTGTTCCCCAGAGTAATCAAGCTGCTTCAAACGGCGTGCTCGACAGAACTCAGCCCAATGCGGATGGCACGGTGACTTACTTCTGGCGGGAGGACTCGCCGCTTGCGACATACCTGTTATGCGTCGCGGCTACGAACTACCACAAATTCGAAGACACCTACACGGCGCTCGATGGCGTGACTACGATGCCGCTGGTCTATTACGTCTATCCCGAGCACCTGGAGCTCGCCCGTCAGAAGTTTGCGGTCACCCGTTCCGCTATGCAGATCTACGCCGGGCTCTTCGGGGAGTATCCGTTTCTCGGCGAGAAGTACGGCATGGCTGAATTCCCATTCGGCGGCGCGATGGAGCATCAGACGATCACAGGCATCAGCTCTGCACTTGTGGGCTCGGTCACCGATAGTCAACAGGCGACCATCGTTCACGAACTGTCGCATCATTGGTGGGGCGACCTGGTGACGATGAGGACTTGGAATGACATCTGGCTCAACGAAGGCTTCGCGACTTACTCTGAGGTGCTGTTCGTGGAGCATTTTCTGAATCTTGATCCGGGCGAGGTGATGAGCCAGAGCTACGATGACGGCCAGATCTCCGGCGCGCTCGGGGGTACGGTGACGGCCGAGAACCGTGAGGATCCCTTCGACGATCGAGGGGCGATCTACACCAAAGGCGGCTGGGTGCTGCACATGCTGCGGCACCTGGTGGGCGACGAAAAGTTCTTTCGGGCGCTTAAGGACTACCGTGCTCGTCACGAGTTCGGGAACGGCTCGACGGGTGAGTTGCGCGAGTCTTTCGAGCGGCAATATGGCCAGCCCCTCGACTGGTTCTTCCAGCCGTGGGTTTACGCTCCGGGACGCCCGCTCTACAAGCTGTCATCTGAGCTGTCAGGTCCTGATGGTTCGGGGAGCTACACAGTTAAGGTGACGCTGAAGCAGAAGCAGTCGATCGTCATTCCCGGGCGCGCGGAGGCGGTCTTCATCATGCCGCTCGATCTGACGATTCATTTCGACGACGGCACGACTGAGACTCGCGTGGTGCTGAACGATGCGCGAAGGCAGAAAGTGAGCTTTACGGTTTCAAAGCGTCCGACATCGGTTGGAGTCGATGAGGCTCACTGGGTGCTGAAGAAGGTGAAGGGACAGTGACGACCAAAATACCGGAGACGCGGCGAAGCCAGACCCGCAACCCGGACTAGATTCCCATTTTCGCCAGAGCATCAGCGATCTGTCCTATTAACATCGCGGCATTGGGATGGGAGGCTTCGATCTGTTCTATCGTCTCTCTCAGCCGCTTACCGAGGCTATCGTAATGATGTCTCTCATAGTCTTCTCTATGTTCCAATAACGCTTGAATGTCACTATTCAACTGCTGAAGGAGTTGTCTCTCAGGGTCATCAACCGATTCGAGGTGCTGAAGCTGACTATGTAGCCGTTGAAGCTCCTGACGGAATTCTTGTTTGTCCATTTGTGTTAAGTCCTCTGTCGCATCTAGCTCCCGGAGCGGCAATCAAGCGGCTCGCGCCGATGCGATCAGACCTTGCGCATCAGGTCTCATCGCCACGGGCGGCGCTTGAATTGCGAGGCTCATTCGTAGATTCCTCCTCCTGGCTGATCCTGGTATCCGACAGCAGGTAGTTCATTCTGGCCTCAAACGTTGAGCTAAGCAACCCGCACGCATCCGTCGCAGCCGCGCTATTGCATTGCCTAATCACTCAGTGATAGATTTTCACTCGCTGTAACGGCAATATCATTACCCATCACTGCCTCGTGGGTAAGATTTCAGCGTCCGTCAGCGTTACCCAACCGTCAACTCGCAAAGAGCAAAAGGAGATTTTGTATGGCAAGCAAGAAAGCAGGCGGACCAGGGGTTTGGAGGGAAACCATGACGATTCGCACCCTGACGCGGTTGATGCTCCTCACCGCAGCCATCCTCGCAGTGACATGCCTGGTCGCCGCGCGGCAGCAGGCCGCGACGAGCCAGACCCAATCCCTGTCTCTCACGCAGCCCATGCCCGTCGATCCGCAAATCACGGTGGGCAAGTTCTCGAACGGGCTGCGCTACTACGTCCGCGCCAACAAGAAGCCGGAAAAGCGCATGGAACTCCGGCTCGTCGTCAAAGCCGGGTCGATCCTCGAAGATGACGATCAGCAGGGGCTCGCCCATTTTGTCGAGCACATGGCCTTCAATGGCACTCAGCACTTCCCCAAGAACGAAGTCGTGTCATTCATCGAGTCGCTTGGCATGCGCTTTGGGGCGGACCTGAACGCCTACACGAGCTTTGACGAGACGGTCTACATGCTCAAGGTCCCTACCGACAAGCCTGAAACGATGGACCGAGCGATGCTGATCCTCGAAGACTGGGCGCACAACGTTACCTTCGATCCTGCCGAAATAGACAAGGAGCGCGGGGTGATCATGGAGGAATGGCGGCTGCGACGGGGCGCGGGCGCGCGGATGACGGACAAGATATTTCCAATCATGTTCAAGGGCTCGCGTTATGCCGGGCGGCTTCCGATCGGCAAGACGGAGATCATCCAGGGCTTCAAGCATGATCGGTTGAAGAAGTTCTACGGGGACTGGTACCGGCCCGATCTGATGGCCGTAGTCGCCGTTGGCGACTTCGACAAGACCGCGATTGAGAAGCTGATCACGGCCCACTTCGGTTCGATTCCGGCGGCGACTACGCCGCGGCCCCGACCCACCTACGACCTCCCTGACCGTCCCGACACGGGCTACGCGATTACCACGGACAAAGAAATGACCACGACGAGCGTTTCGGTCATGAATTTCCTGCCGGCGCGCGAGCAGGGTTCGGTCGGAGTATATCGTCAGAAGATGGTCGACCGTCTGTTCTCCCGCATGCTCTCCGATCGGTTTTCGGAGCTAACGCAGAAGGCCGACGCGCCATTCATTTTTGCCGGCGCGGGCCGCGGGATCTTTCTGGCGCGTACGAAGGAAACGGCTTCGCTCAATGCAATGGTCAAGGAGGATGGCATTGAGCGAGGGTTGGATGCATTACTCAGCGAGGCCGAACGGGTATCGCGCTACGGATTCACTGCAACGGAGCTGGACCGGCAAAAGCAGAGTATGCTTCTTAACTACGAGCGCATGCAGGCCGAAAAGGAGAACCGCGAGTCCGCCAGCCGGGCCGATGAGTACATCCGAAACTTCCTTCAGAACGAGACCCTGCCCAGCGCCGACGACGAATACGCGCTGCACCAGCGCTTCGTGCCGCAGATCACACTCGACGAGATCAACAAACTCGCAAAGGAGTGGTTTCCCGATCGGAACCGATTGGTCCTCGTCACGTCTCCCGAGAAGAGCGGTCTGGTGATCCCGGACGAGGCGAAGCTGGCGGCCGTGATGAAGACTGCATCGGCGAAGGATCTGAAGGCGTACGTCGATACGGTGGGCACCGCGGCGCTGCTAGACTCAGTCCCCGCGCCGGGCACCATCGTCAAGACCGAGACGAAGGACGCCATCGGCATCACAGAGTGGCAGTTGTCCAACGGGGTAAAGGTCATTCTCAAGCCGACGACGTTCAAGGCGGATGAAATCCTGTTTCGGGCAATCAGTCCCGGCGGCACGTCGCTCGCTAGCGACAAGGACTACATCCCGGCAAACGCCGCCACGCAAGTAATCACCGCCGGCGGCCTGGGCAAGATGAACGCTATCGATCTGCAGAAGATGCTCACGGGAAAAGTCGCGTCGGCGGATCCATTTATC
Source organism: Blastocatellia bacterium (assembly GCA_041483295.1). Classification (GTDB taxonomy): domain Bacteria; phylum Acidobacteriota; class Blastocatellia; order UBA7656; family UBA7656; genus DASYSA01. The sequence goes on from JBGPFL010000454.1 coordinate 3,787, forward strand.
GACGAGCTTGAAGAGGGACTGAGCGGAAGCAGCTCTCGCAAGGACCTGGAGACGATGTTCCAGCTCATCTATCTCCGGTTCATGCAGCCTAGAGCCGACGCGACCGCTTTCGGCGTACAGGCCTCACAGATGAAGGCCATGTTGGCGAACCAGACAGCAGTCCCCGAGTATGCATTCTTCGAGACGCTCGTAAGAGCTCTGTACCAGAATCACCTCAGAAGGCGTCTGCCGGCCGCGGCGACAGTCGACGAATGGAACCTGGAAAAGTCCCTCGCATTCTACAAGGACCGTTTCGCCGATGCGAGCGACTTCACGTTCGTCTTCGTCGGAAGCTTTGATCCAGCGACGATGAAGCCGCTCGTCGAGCGATATCTGGCCGCGCTGCCTTCCATTCATCGGAAGGAGATGTGGAAGGACATCGGCGTGCGAACGGCGACTGGCGTCATCGAGAAGAAGGTCGAGAAAGGCATCGAGCCCAAGAGTCTTGCGGCGATCGTGTTCGGCGGGCCGTTCGACGACGACCCGATGCACCGCGTGGCCCTCCGGGCCATGGCGGAGGTGCTGCAAATGAGACTGTTTGAGACGATTCGCGAGGAGTTGGGAGGCGCGTACAGCATCACCGCAAGGCAGAATTCCCAGAAGATCCCGAATTTGGAGTACTCCGTCTTCATCCAGTTCGGGTGCGACCCGCAGCGCGCCGACGATCTGATCACGCGAGTCTTTCAGGAGATCGAGCAGCTCAAAACGAAGGGCCCGACCGAGAAGCAGGTCAACGCAGAGAAGGAAGCGCTCCTGCGTGAATTCGAGACTAGTAGCAAGCAGAACGGCTACCTGCTGGCTCAGATTATTCAGAAGTACCAGTACGGTGAAGATCCCGCCGGGCTGTGGAAAATCCCGGAATACTACAACAAGGTCGACGCGGCGACGATTCAGGAGGCGGCCAGGACGTATCTCAACCCGAAGAATTACGTGAGGGTGATTCTGGTCCCGGAAAAGAAGTAGGCAGGAAGGGCATTGAGAGTCGCTATTGGAGACTCCGTCGAACAAGGGAGGGAACACAGACGCGGCGGTGTTGAAATAGTTAGCATCTAACCTCCGCGAAGGTTCTCGAGTGCTAACATTTCAAGGCCTCTACATGCAGTTGGAACACCTGATGAGACTCGCGAAGGCGCGAGCCCATCAGCACGTTGCCAATG
>JBGPFL010000455.1:0-4966 GCA_041483295.1 Blastocatellia bacterium
GATTGTGTCGCGCGTCCGACAATCTCATAAATCCCCCATGCCCACACGGTCAAAAGAATCTCTAATATGAATTTCATTTTCAACTTACAGCACGAACTATAAGCTGTGAAGGGGTTCGCTGTCAATGGAAAAGTTCGAAGGGGTCGCGCTTCTTGCGAGAGAATCGGCTAAAGAAAGTTGTTCCTGGTAGGTCTCTAAAATATAATGCGTAGATCTGACTCGTTAAGATTCGGAGGAATGGGGGAGTAGCATTCATCGAGATTTGCCAACTCGCTTGAGACTCGGCTGGCCGGTTGGGGCCGCGCTTGGGTTGAGCCTCTTGATGGCACTCATAGCGAGTGCGCCCGGAGAAGCCGGCGCCGCAGCCCGGGAGCAGCGTCAAAGCCAGGCGAAAGGTCTCTACTGTGGCTACGATCCCGCAGGCGCAGAAACGGAGCGGCAGAATCACAACTTGAATCTCCGCTCGCAAGCCGCCCGCGCACCGGCAGCGATCACCGGGAAAATGAACGGAGCGCACAGCGCTGCGGTTGCTTCAATCGAAGATGTCGGAGACGTGGCTGTGTTGGACGACGATGGCACGCTGGTCATCCCGCCCAACAAGTTCGATTTGAAGAATCGGTCTCTGCTGTTCACGCCGGACTCCGGCGGCTATCGGCTATCAAAGGGCAGACTCGATTTCGAGACGAGTCTGGGGACAGAGCTGGACTACTTCTTCGGCCTTGGGAATAGGATTGTCGGACCTGACAACGGATACCGAGACATCGCACTTTCCAACGGCCCGTTTCCCTTCTTCGGCTCGTTCTACGACACTATCTTCATCGGGACCAACGGCTACATAACCTTCACGGAAGGCGATACGACTGCCCGGCCGTCCGCTGCTGCATTCTCCTCGCAGGTGCCTCGCATTTCTCCGCTCTGGTCGGACCTCGACGCAACCAAGAGCGGGGCGATCTACTTCAACCAGCTTCCGGGACGATATGTAATTACCTGGGACGGTATCGCTCAGGCGGAATTCAATGGCTCGAGCACGTTTCAGGTCGTGTTGTATGAAGACGGTCGAATAGCCTTCATCTATAAGAAGATCAACTGCCGATCATCGCTGATCGGCATTTCGCCGGCTCTGCCCGATCAGGAGGCGCAGCCGGTCGACCTGTCGAAACCGCCCGACAATTCAATAAGCGGCGGGATGTTTGAGCTGTTCTCGAACAAGAAGCGACTCGATTATCCAGCAGTCACGAGGGCGTTCTACCGGACCCATGCGGACGACTTCGATTTTGTATATATATGGACTGACTTTCAGTTTGATAACGGCCTGGGGCTCGCTCGCGCATTCAATGTGCGTAATGACATTCGCGGGATCGGGTTGAAGTTGTTCGATCACGGATCGGTCTACGGCAGTCCTGCCAGACTAGCAACAATCATAACGATGGGCGACACTGCGGACTGGCCTGCTGAACCTTCCGACCATGTAGCGGGTATCTTCTCCGGCATCGGCATTGTGTGCCACGAAGTGGGGCACCGCTGGCTCGCGTACGTGCGCTTTGATCAGGACCACGACATCAAGGACGACCTCCTGGGCCGTGACCTGAGTCACTGGAGCTTTTTGGTCGACTCGCGTTCCAGCGAGGAGGGTGGTTCCTCATCAGTGATGGAAGGCAATGCATGGCGGGATGCCGGCAATGGCGTCTTTACCACCATCGAATCCTCCGCCAATTATTTCAGCGACCTCGATCAATACTTGATGGGACTCCGCCCGGCCGAAGAGGTCGGGAAGATCAACTATCTTGTCGTCGAGGACCCGACCAAGTCCACACTCAGGACGAACACGCCGGCTGCGAACTACTCAGTGGGCGCCGTGCATAGGCAGACATCGGTTGGCCAAATAGTCGAGCGTGAAGGGCCGCGCATACCGGACTCCCAGAGTTCTCCGCGTGAGTTTCGGGTCGCCTTTATCCTGGTCACGGAGCAGGGTTCCCTCGTCTCTACCGAGAGAATCAGCAATGTAGATCGTTACCGCAGATCACTCGTGCGATACTTCTCCACGGCGACCTTCAGGCGCGGCTCGCTCGATGCATCGCTGTCTCACAGCAGTCTCTAATAAGACCTGGCCGACTCGGCCAGCAGCGGAGATGACCTGTGAATATCGTCAGAGGAACACGTCGACCTGGTCGTCGAAATCTCGATCAAGAGCTCAAAAGCTCGCGGCTGCGATCTATTTCCGCAGTCGCGAGCTTCGGTCTCAAACCAAACGACTTGCTTACAGTGATCCAGCCAGTGACGCAGCTGGGGGAACTCCAACGTGCGGACGACGGCCACCTCGACTAAGCACTTTGACCTTGATTCGCTGCCGTCCGAATCTCTTTGCCTCTACATAATCCGGCAAAAAGATGTCGATCGTGTGTCCTTTGATCCGGCCGCCAGTGTCCAGAACCGTATAGGTTCCTGTGTAGCGTCCGGCTCTTATGTGCACAACAGTGCCCAGCGGCAACACTCGCGGGTCAGCCGCGATAACTCCAGGCCGCGTATTCACGCCTGAAGCTGTGCGCCCCTTCAGGCAATACGCCGTCGCCTGAAACTCAACAAGCTCATTCTCTGGATTCAACTCAGAAGGAACATTCAAGACGCCCTTCTCTGCATCCATACGGAGTTGAATCTCAGGCGTCGGCCTTTTTGAGTTGTCCCGGGACTCTTCTTCTATTACCTGCTTAGAGATGACTGCGCGTGTTTTGTCGGTGAGCTCCTTCGATGAACCAGAAGCACCCTTAAGATCTTCCTTCGAAGACTCATTCTTATTAACGGGAAGAGGATCACCGGCGGCCAAAGCCGGGACGGTGGTCCCTTTCGGTGAATACCCAAATCCAAACAGCACTAACAGCAAGAAACAGGAGAAGAGGCCTCTCGTGAATCTGCGAGAGATTACTCGATTCATTCGTGCCTCCAATATTTGGTTAAACAAAATGCGCCGCCTGGTCGAGAGGGACCTAACACATCGGGGTCGATCACTACGCTGAGCTCAGAACTCCAAACAGCGCCGCTTCTCAAGAGGATCGCGAGTATAGCACGCCGGGCTAACCCATCCGCTAGTCCCCATTCCCGTGAGTTGCTGGCCGCGCGACGCTCCGACGGCGCTTACCTCGCGGGCATGCAGCAGGTTAGGAAGACTTCTTGCGATTTTCTTACAAAACATCCGCGGTAGGCTAAGTGTTGATTTTCGTGTGTGTCCAATTCGGAGAGCATCGGTGGCGAGCAACAGGCAAGAGCAGCATTCACCGTGAATCGAGTGATCGAACTCTGCTAACATTTCGTCGCGCGAGTCATTCCAAAGACGTGGGGGGAGGGTTCAAACATGAAAATCGAAGTTAACGGAATCAATATTGACTATAGAGATGAAGGCTCGGGACTGCCTGTACTTTTCATCCACGCGTTTCCTCTGAATCAGACAATGTGGGACGACCAGGTCGCTGATCTCAGACATTTCTGCCGGACGATAACCCTGGACCTCCGCGGCTTCGGCAACTCAGATGTTCCGCCGGGCCCTTACTCAATGGATCAAATGGCATCCGACGTTTGGGGATTGATGATGGCTCTTGAAATCGAGGAAGCGGTATTGGTTGGCCTTTCGATGGGCGGCTATGTGTCGCTAGCATTTTATCGGAACTATCCCGGTGCGGTGCGGGCGATGATGCTGGCCGATACTCGCGCGAGTGCGGATACTCACAAAGCTCGCGAGAGGCGGCTGAACGCTGCGAAGAAAGCAGAGGCCGAGGGCGCGAGTGCGATAGCGGATGAGATGGTGCCGCAGTTGCTCGGACCCTCCACGCTCCGGCACAAACCGGAAATCGCGAGCCGGGTTCGATCTATGGTCGAAGCAAATTCGCCCGCTGGGATCGCCGCCGCCCAACGCGCCATGGCCGAGCGAATGGACTCGACTTACATACTGGCAGGCATCGATCGCCCGGTGCTGATCGCCGTCGGAGCCGAAGACTCGCTCACCCCCGTAGCGGAAGCCGAAGCTCTGCGCAACGGGATACCGCACTCTCGAATGCACGTAGTCCCGGGCGCAGGTCACCTCTCAAATCTCGAGCAGCCTGCCGAGTTCAACCGAGCGCTGGGAGAGTTCATTCGCGAATTGCAGCGGGCCCAAAGATGAACCTCAGCCCATGCGCGACGTGTGCAGCGGTTGGATCTTGAATATGACCCTGACCTCGCCCGGTTGACGAAAGGGGTATTTATCCTGCCCGAGGTACTTCTTCGCCATTTTATCTATGTGTTCATCGGCGCCGTCTTCGGTTATCTCGGCCACGCGCCCTCGCACTTCGAGGTACCGATAAGGGTTATCAGGGTCGAGTATTGAAATGGCCACCGCAGGATTTGTTTCCATGTTCTTATCCTTGCGCCTGCCACGAGCCGAGTTCACCAGAACGTGCGTGCCGTCATAGTCGACCCACACAGGTGTAACCTGCGGAGTCCCGTCCGGATTCACCGTGGCTAGATTTGCGAATGCTTTCTTTGAGAACAGGTCGACATACTTCTCTGGGATCACTCCCGCCATAATCGTTCCTCCTTCTCTGTGATGTTAAGAGCATAAACGGTAGAGTCGTGTTCAGGCAACGCGACTGGCAGCGGCAGGCGATCCGGGAATCGGCTGCTCCCAGGCAGGTCAGTCAACGAGCGCGGCAGAATCCCGGCGTTCAACGCGCCCGCAGGCAGAGAGCCCTTCCCTGGAGGCGCACTTGTTTCCAGGACTTTCGCCCGCCTTGACAACACCCATTCCTTCCTATAGCCTTACCCTTTTCTGCAGAGATGTTTATGGAAAGGTGCAAACCATGAAGAGGACTTTTCAGCCTAATAACCGCCGGCGCGCCAAGACTCATGGCTTCCGCGTGCGCATGAGCACCAAGGGCGGCCAACTCGTGCTCAAACGCCGCCGCGCCAAGGGGCGCAAACGCCTCACCCCCGCACATTA